>JASFMT010000292.1:0-5298 GCA_050117455.1 Gammaproteobacteria bacterium
CAACATTGGTCTGAGTTTTCAGCGCCAACTTTCGGCAGTATAGACGCGTTGGCAATTGCTCCGGAAAAGATCGTCATTGGTACTACGGACGGAGAACTGTTATACACCACTGTTACAACGCCATAAAGACACCCTATCTAGCCCTAAATGGCTCACGGGAGTTCGCTGGTATCGAGCGATGTTAAATCGGCTGCTAGTGGCGTGACGATTCGGCCTGATGCTGGCGTTGCAGAATAACCTTCCACGACGATACCTTTTCATCGCCTTTATATAGCACTCCCTCTACCTGGTATTCATCATCGCTTTGGTAGTTGAACCGCTCAGTACCGCGATAACTATTTTGCGCCGATCGATATTCTGAAATCAGCTCATCGCCGTCAATGGTAAAGGTGCCATACAACTGGCCCAGGCCGGGATTATGTGACATCCATTGTGTTTGTTGTGTACCAGCTTGCAACGGTTCAATTTCGTAATCGTTATGAAAATTCACCGGTCGGTCTGCCACAACGCGCATGACCCCTTTGTTTATCCACTTGTTATCAAGATGTTTAATAATCGTTTCACCGGTAACGGGATATTCTTTATTGTTTTCGTCACGAAACGTACCGCTGGCTTTCCAGTAACCTTCGGATAACAAAAACGTATGTTGGGTCATCGTTTTTCTCCCCGGTTAATAGATCGGGCACAGTGCAAGAAATTGCTTAGAAAGATTTATGACTGACTGAAAACCGCTGCCGAATCAAAAACGGGGCCATCCACGCATACCCGCTTCATAGCCGGACCCGAGTCGGTTTGCACTTCCACCACGCAACCGGCACAACCGCCAACGGCGCAGGCCATAAACTCTTCCAGCGAAACCTGGCAGGGCAGATTATAAGCATAGGCCATTTTGGCAACGGCTTCTAACATGGGATGTGGGCCACAGGCATAGACTTCCACTTCACTGCGTTGCCCGTCGTCCAGCGTATCGAGCCAGGCACGGGCAAGATCAGTGACGTAGCCGTCGAAACATCCCGCGTAACCCTGCAAACTGGCGAGCCGGCTGGGAATGCCCCAGTCTTCCATGAGCGGCATGGCGCCGATAACACCATCGGGCATACCGGGCACAATAAACTGTGACGGCCGCGGATCAAAAGGAAAGGGCACTTCGGAGCCCATAATGACAAAAGTGGGAGCCGTGCGTTGCTGCTGTTTGATGGCATCGGCTAAAAACACCATGGGCGGGATACCCACACCACCGCCAATGAGCAGGCGCCGCGGCTTGTCATCGTGTAACGTAAACGGCTGGCCAATGGGGCCCATGATACTGATGACGTCGCCCTCGCTACGTTGGGAAAGCACGCGGGTGCCGTCACCAAACACCTTGTAAAGAAACTCCACCCAACCGCTGTCCGGATCGACCCGCATAATGGATAACGGCCGGCGCATGGGCAGTTCCGGGCCGCAATGCAAATGGGCAAACTGACCCGGCAACGCGCGTTGCGCAATGGCGGGCGCCTGCACCCGCAGAATGTACTGATCACCGGCGTAATCCTGGTGGAACAGCACTTCGGCATCCTCGACAAAAATCGTGTCGCGATGTGGCTTTTGCGTTGCGCTACTGGTTTGTGTCATCACCGGTCACCACGTAACGTATCACTGACTTTCTCCTAACTGGTAAACCAGGTTACCGTTGAGCAGGGTGTGCGTAACGCAACCCTTGAATTCCCAGCCAATGAACGGGGAGTTTTTGCCGAAGCTGGCCATTTGGCTGGCGGTAAAATTCCAGTAACGTTCGGGATCAAAAATACAGATATCGGCAGCGCTGCCGGAATCCATCCGGCCCACCGGCAACGCTAAAATTTCCGCCGGCTTCGACGTTACACAGGCAATGGCATCAGACATTGGCAAAACACCGTTGTCCACCAGGCGCAACGTCAGTGGCAACAGGGTTTCAATGGAAGAAATACCCGCCTCGCTTTCCGGAAACGGCGCCAGTTTGGCGTCCACGTCGTGAGGCTGATGGTCCGAACAAATGGCATTGATATAGCCTTTGGCAAGGCCCGCCTGCAATGCTTCCCGGTCCCGTTCGGTACGCAAGGGTGGTTTTACGTTACACAACGTATTGAAGAAACCTATATCCATCTCGGTTAAAAATAACTGATGCGCGCTAACGTCTGCCGTAATGGGCAAGCCATCGTAACGGGCGCGCGACACCATTTGCACCGCCTTGGCCGTGGACAAATGATTAAAGTGAGCACGTACGCCTGTTAATTCGATAAGCTGCAACTCACGGGCGACGGCGATGGTTTCCGCCGACTCGGGAATACCGGGTATCCCAAGGCGCATGGTGACCGGTCCTTCATGGGCACAGCCGTCGGCACTTAACACATGATCTTCGGCGTTGATGAATACGGTCAGGTCCGCACTGGCCGCGTATTCCATGGCACGGCGCATCACCTGGCTATTAACATCCCGATAAGCGTTGCTTACGCCCACACAACCGGCTTTTTTCAACGCGCACATTTCACTGAGCTGATCGCCCGCCAGTCCCTGGGTCAACGCCCCCAGCACACGCATTTTCACCCGTCCCACTTCCGTGGCCCGTTCGTGGATGTGCTCTACGAGACCGGGATTATCGATCACCGGATTGGTGTCCGGCGGACAGACTAACGTGGTGACACCGCCCTTGGCCGCCGCCCGGGACTCTGTATCGATATTGCCCTTGTGTTCAAAACCCGGTTCCCGCAACCGGGCGCACAAGTCCACCAGCCCCGGGCAAACAATTTGATCAGACGCATCAATGACCGTTTGGGCAATGAAATTTTCCGGTGGCTTGCCCAGTGACGCAATACGCCCCTCTTCGATAAAGACATCCTGTACAGCATCAACGCCGTTGGCGGGATCAATGACGCGGCCGTTTTGTATATGAATCCCCATTATTCGGCCGCTCCTTCCGGTGGACGTCCCAGCACCATGGACATGGCCGCCATGCGCACCGCAATGCCATTGGTCACCTGTTCCAGAATCACCGAATGAGGACCATCCGCCACTTCCGATGACATTTCCACGCCGCGGTTAATGGGGCCGGGATGCATGACCATCACGTCGGGTTTGGCAACCAGCAGTTTTTCGGGGGTTAACCCATACTGCTGAAAGTATTCATGTTCCGATGGCAACAATGCCGTTTGCATTCGTTCCTTTTGCAGGCGCAGCATAATGACCACGTCGGCATCGCGAATGCCTTCCAGTAAATCGTGATAAACGTGTACCCCCAGGGTGGCCGGGTTATTGGGTATCAGGGTTTTGGGCGCTACCACCCGCAACTCGGAAACACCCAGGGTGGTGAGGGCATGAATCTGGGAACGGGCCACCCGCGAATGCAGAATGTCACCCACGATCGCCACTGTTAACGGCGCAAATTCTTTTTTGTGTTTGCGAATGGTGAACACATCCAGCAACGCCTGGGTGGGGTGGGCGTGCCGCCCGTCACCGGCATTGATCACGCTAATATGAGGCGCCACATGGGAGGCAATAAAATGCGCCGCGCCGCTTTCGGCATGCCGCACCACGAACATGTCACAATGCATGGCCTCCAGGTTGCGCAACATATCCAGCAGGCTTTCGCCCTTGTTGGTTGCCGACGTACTGACATTGACTTTCAATACATCGGCGGAAAGCCGCTTGGCGGCAAGTTCAAAGGTGGTGAGAGTACGGGTGCTGGATTCAAAGAAGAGATTAACAATGGTTTTGCCGCGTAATAGCGGGACTTTTTTCACCGCCCGGCCCGCCACCGTGGTAAAGGATTCGGCGGCATCCAGAATATCCACGATCATCTGGCGTTTCAAGCCTTCCAGTGTCAACAAATGTTTTAAGCGGCCGTGTTCGTCCAGCTGGATATTCTGTTGAATCATGGTATCTGCGTAACGTTTAGTTCGAGCTTTTCGGGTCCTGATAATTTAACGTGTTCATTGGCCTGCAAATCAATATGGGTGCCCGCCACGTCCGGCTGAATGGGAAGTTCCCGCCCCCGCCGTTCGCCCAGCACCGCCAGCATAATGGACGCCGGACGGCCATAATCAAAAATTTCATTCATGGCCGCGCGAATGGTGCGCCCCGTATGCAGAATATCATCCACCAGCACGATGTGTTTTTCGTCCACGGCAACCGGCAACGCCGAGGGTTTGACCTGCGGGTTCATGCCGATGCGGCTGAAATCATCTCGGTAAAAGGAAATATCCAACGTACCCAACGGTAATGCCAGGTTGAGTTGTTGGTGTAGGCGTTCGGCGATCCATACCCCGCCGGTATGAATTCCAACCATGGCCACGGTATCCTGAGGAAAGGCTTGCAGTGCGGCTTTCAGTTCATCAGCCATATGCGCAATCAGCGCCTCGACATCATAGTCGTGCTGCATCTGCTAACGCCTGTTTAAAGTTTAGTGGGTTCACCAGTGGCCAAGCCTTATGTTACTCATTAAGTGTTAATCGCTAATCAGTTGATGGCTGGTTAAACCAGCTTTCCAGAATCAGTTTTGCCGCCATGCGGTCAATGTCCGCTTTGCTGCCGCGACGTCCTTTAGCCTGACTTTTGCTACCGCTGTTAGCGCCAGCCAGCAGGCGTTGCGCGTCAATGGACGTCAAACGTTCATCCATCCAGTAGACGTTGAGATTGTAACGCGCCTGCAATTGTTTCCCAAACTGTTTTGCCGCCCGGCTGATGGCGTGTTCACTGCCATCGGCGTTCAAGGGCAAGCCGACCACCAATGCCTGTGGTTGCCATTGGCGAACCAGCTCATCGATGGCATTCCAGTTGTCAGTAGCGGAGGTGTTTTGAAGGGTGACCAGTGGTGATGCGGTTTTTGTCAGTTCCTGCCCGACAGCAATACCGATGCGTTTTTTTCCGTAGTCGAAGGCGAGCAGTGTCCGGGGCGTTGTTGTCACGCGTGGCCCGCATCTCCTGACATGCGGTTGATGTCAATACCCAGCAGCTGTGCCGCAGCTTCCCAGCGTTGTTCGGCCTTGGTGTTGAAAATGATGTTGCTGTCGGCGGGTCCACTGAGCCAGGCATTATCCACCATTTCCCGTTCCAGTTGTCCGGCGCCCCAGCCGGCATAACCCAGTGCGACCAGACAGTAATCCGGCCCTTCACCGGCGGCAATCGCCTCGACGATGTCATTGGACGAGGACACGGCAATGTCATCGGTAATGGGTAAGGTTGATTCCCAGTTACCCACGGGCTGATGCAACACGAAACCGCGCTCGGTTTCCACCGGCCCACCGCGGTAAACCCATTGCTCCAGCGGTTTGCTGGTGGTTT
>JASFMT010000293.1:0-5294 GCA_050117455.1 Gammaproteobacteria bacterium
AACAAGTTCAAGCGATTCATGAAGAACTTTCATCAGGCCCGCCGCAATGATGAACGATCTTCAAAGCATGATGATTTCAGGAAAACCCTGATGTCAAAATACTTTGCTAAAAAACATTATCGTGACAATGATTACCAAAGAAAATACGGTCATAACATGCACGATGGTAAATCACATCGGCACAATAAACGCTGCGAACGTAGTCACAAAAAAGAAGATGACGATCATCGCGGTAAGTCCGCCTGGGGCAAGGGCGAGGCATTTCCCGGCAAAAAAGTCGGCTTCTACTTTACCTTCACTCTGAAGGCCTGCAAACCGCCCGTGGCCAGCACCTTTCAGTTCAGCGACCCGTCCTATGCCGGCAGCGAAAACGACGCAAACGCCATCATCACCGTAACCCGCAGCGGCGACCTGAACAATGAGGCGAGCGTAACGGTAAGAACCGCGGACGGTAGTGCTGAGGCGGGTATTGACTACGGCGCAATCGATATGCAGTTGCTGTTTGCGTCGGGACAAACTGCCATTGACGTCATGATTCCGGTCATCGATGACAGCGACGTGGAAGAGGTAGAAACGATCAACGTCCAGCTTTTCGACGCACAGGGCGCAACGCTGGGCGACCAGGATACCAGCGTGGTTGAACTGGCGGACAATGATGAACCGGCTCCACAGGGCGATGTATTTTTCTTCGATCCGGCTGATTATATCTTCCGGGAAAACTCCGGTCTGGTCACAATAACCGTGCGCCGCGACGGTAACTTGATCGGTGAAGCCAGTGTTGACTACCTGGTTGTGGGTGGTACCGCCATGCCTGGCATCGACTACGTCTTTATACCCGGTACGCTGGTGTTTGCTGACGGACAAAGTACCGCGATGATCGAATTGACAATCATTGAAGACCGCGCGGTTGATCCTGATGAAACCATTCTGGTAGGCATCGAAAATCCGGTAAATGGACAAATCATCCAGCCGGCAACTGCGGCTGTCATTACCATAGATGACAATGAAGGCAACAACTAAGCGCCTGTTCGTGTAAACCATCTTAAACAGGGGAGTTTATACTCCCCTGTCGTTCTTAACGAGGAAGGCAATGTCTAGTGCAGGCGAGTAACGTTAATAATGCATTCCCGGCCACCATCATGCATGCATTGTGTTTCCTCGATTCGAAATTGTTCGCCATAACGTTCACCAAGCCCCCGAACAATGCCTTTGGCTACCGAACACATTTTTCGATGTGACTGATAGCGCAATACCAGCAAATCGTCGGTTTCCCTGTGGGCGATAATCCGTGGAGGCTTACGCAATGGATTGTGTTTATGAATCGAGTGATGGATACAACCACCGGCGTTTTCGATGACGTCAAAGGTCTTCCATTTGTCATCCCTGGCGTACATGTGGTAGAACGTCATCAGTTTATGCCCCACATAGGCGCCAAAATCCTCAAGCACTACGGGTAGCGGTGTTTCCAGCGCCTGTGATGCGGTTTGCGCCAATGCGACTATTTCCTCATCGGGATACTCGGTGACGGGGAAAAATATCTTGTATCCATACCCGTTCGCCTTTAGCAGCGTTTTCCACGTCTCCTCTCCACCGTGACGCTCGATAACGTAGTCCCTCAAAAAATCAAAAATGACACCGTACATAATCTAATCCTGTCGTTGTTGAATTTGACGTATCCATGATTCAGTCATTCGCTTGTGGTATCGAGTAATCACCGCAAAACGCCAATCGCGGTCTTGACAATAACAACATGGTTGTGACCGGACCGACTATACATGAGGTGATTTTCAACACACAGCTTCATTATTATGATTATTTTAAATGATTTACTTCGCCGTCTTCATCATATTGAACAGTTGCTGCCCCGTGGGTCGACGGCTGAGTGCATGGTATCGTAACACCAAATACAAATAAACGACTTTAATAAGCTGTGGCGAATTTGCATTCAACATTGATCACAAATTAGCTCGGACACACAATACCTACACATTTCCACGAAGGAAACAGCCCAGGGAGTAGTTGTTGCGCCGCAAAAATACCCCGCATATAGAGTTAGAACGGGATCTGTTAAAGAAGAATCAGCGCCACACCGGTGACCATGATACTGCCGGCGATGAAATGCTGAGTGACACCTTTTTCAGCGAAGACTATGGCACCGAAGATAATGCCGAACAAAAGACTGGTCCGCTTCACTGTAATCATATACGCCACTTCCACCATGGCGATCGCCAGAAAATGAGCAATCACCATCACGCACATACAAACTGCGACCGCCAGTACGCCTTTAGGATTGTCGCGAATCACCCGTACACTTGCCGGACGCGCAACCAGAACCACAAGCAATGCTGCGCTTCCGACAATAAAATAGTAGAAGGCACCAAAGTAGCGCGGTTCGACGTACTGCATGGCCCCCTTGCCAAGGACCGAGGTAAAACTGTAAATGATAGCTGCGCCCAACATTAATCGTGAACCACGCTCGGAGACGATAGCAATCAGTGGCCGTAGCAAATGGCGGGGATGACTGATTACATGCCTGCCACTGTTTAAAAGGTATGCACCGCATACAACCAGCAATATACCCAGCAATTTATCAGGTGCGACGGTCTCCCCCAAAATGACATTACCGGTTACGACCGTGAATACCGGTGTAAACGCAAGATATGGCAGCGTCAGGTACAGGGCACTGTCACGGATAGCCAGGGAATAAAGCAACATGGCGGTCAATTCCAGCGGAATCAGCGCGACAATCCACAACCAGAATCCACTGCTCAACGGCGGGTAATCTCCCGGCAGCACTAACGGTAGTAACAGCAGGCCCGGCACGGAGAAACGCACCAGCAATAATTCCCACCCGCTACTGGCCGGAAAATATTTTTTTGAGAAAGTATCGGCCAACGCCAGTGAAACCGCACTAAGCAGGGCTAAATTAAACCATTCCATCGCCAGTGAATGTTATAATAGTTCTCGTTATAATTCAGGGTTATTATCAATCCAGGCTTTTTCCGGATACTGTAATACGGCATGATTCCACTGCACGACGACAATCCCACCTCCATCACGCCCATCGTGACCATGGTGATAATCGCACTTTGCGTACTGGTGTTTTTCTGGGAGTTGTCATTGGGCCGGGCAGCGCAACAGGCGTTCTACGCCTACGGCGCCATACCCGCCGTGGTACTGGGCGGCAAAACACTACCACCGCAAGTGGACATGATCCCCGCCTGGGCAACGGTACTTACTTCCATGTTCATGCATGGCGGGTGGATGCATATTATCGGCAATATGCTCTACCTGTGGATTTTCGGTAATAACGTCGAAGATGCCATGGGACATAAGCGATTCATCGTTTTTTACCTGGTCTGTGGCATCATTGCATTTCTGGCCCATGGAATGGGCAACGTCGGTTCCGAGGTTCCGACGGTGGGGGCCAGCGGCGCCATATCCGGCGTACTGGGCGCCTACCTTTTATTGCATCCCCATGCGCGAGTGCTCGTACTGATTCCCCTGGGATTTTTCCTTTATACCGCCCGTTTTCCCGCCGGACTGGTGTTGGTAATATGGTTTGGGTTTCAATTACTGAGTTCGGCATTGACGCCGGCAGACCAGGCCGGGGTCGCTTTTGGAGCGCACATTGGGGGATTTGTGGCAGGAATAGCGCTGATACCGTTTTTTAAATACCGACGTGTTCCTTTGTTTTCACAAAATAAATAGGTATCACAACGTAAATAGTTCTAACAACATAGAATAGACCCCGAAACCAATGGTTCTCGCAGGAAACACGAAAACAATACCGCGGTCATATAGATCTATATCAATGTGCCTTTCGCCGGTTATCACTATGGTAGAGGGCATCGTTTGTTTACCGATACTGTGTCAGATAAAACAATGAATATAAAACCCGACAACAATTGTTTCATTACCCTGCTGAATATCCTCGTGTTAGTGTTCACGCTTTTAATATCCGCCTGCGACCGCCAAAAGGAACCCGCCAGCGAAGCGACAGGATCAACCGCAAAAACAGCTGGTCGGGACGGAGGCCGGCAACTGGCTGAACAGGACTGTGTCAAATGTCATCCCCCCAGTGGCGACATCGTAAAACGAGATTATCCGCAAATTAACGGCCAGCACGCCGAATATCTCAAATCCGCCCTGCTCGCCTATCACACCGGAAAACGTATCAATGATACGATGCGGAAAATATTACTGAAATATGATGTCAACGACATCGATGCGCTCGCCAACTACTACAGCTCCCTTGACACGCCCTGGCGACAAGTATTGATTCCGGCAAAACAACCCGCTAGTGGACCTGACCCGAAAGCCATCGAGGCCGGTAAAAAGCTGGCCCAACCGTGCCTGTCCTGCCACGGTGAAACGGGTAACAGCCCAACGCCCGGCGTTCCCAGTGTTGCCGGGCTAAGCCAGCAATACGTTGCCAACGCGTTGCAGGATTACTTTCATGGCCGGCGCAAAAACGACATCATGGAAGTATTCAAATACGCATTCGACAACAAAAGCAAAGTGGACAAATTAGGCGCCTACTTTGCCAGCCTTAAACGCCAACGAACCGAATTACCCGGGACGGGAAACGCCGCTGCCGGCGCGAAACTGGCGAAACAACATTGCATTGGCTGTCACGGCGAACAAGGCAACAGTTATATTGACAGATTCCCTACCCTGGCGGGGCAAAACTCGCAATATCTTTATCAGGCTACGCTTTCCTACCGCGAGGGTAGCCGCCACAACGAGCTGATGAAAAATGCCATCAAGAACCTTACCCGGCAGGATATAACAAACCTGGCCGCCTATTACGCGAAGCAGGAACCGGTTGCGATGGAACAACCCGGTACAAGCAACGCCAGGGACCCCATGAAGATCGCCGAAACCACGGCCGCAGCCTGTTATGGATGTCATGGCAAAGATGGTAACAGCAATATGAATGGCACACCGGATCTCAGTGGCTTGAAACCACCGTATCTGGTCAACGCAATCACACAATATATCAACGGCGAGCGCAAACATGCCTTGATGAAAAGCTTTGTGGCTGATCTGTCGAAGCCGGAAATGGACCTGATCGCCGCCCATTTCGCCGCGCAGGAGCCTGCTATTACCTCCAATACCGGTAACGGCAGTGCCGACAAGGCCAGGGAACTCGTTTCCGGATGTGAAGGCTGCCATGGTGAGCATGGCAACAGCCAGTCCGAGGTACCCAGTATCGCCGGGCAGGATGCGGATTACCTGGTCCAGGCATTGTTGGCGTACCAGGATAAACAACGATCTAGTAGCGATATGCA
>JASFMT010000294.1:0-5278 GCA_050117455.1 Gammaproteobacteria bacterium
CTTTCTACTCACTTCATGAGTCTCGTCAAACAGTACTGGAAACGCAATCTGCATATCGCGTAATGCCCGCCTGACTTTTTGTCTATCTTTCTCGGTGTTAATACTGAACAAGGTAAAACCTTCATCACGATAGCGTAAGTACAGGTCATTTAATACCGACATACCTTTTTTGCACTCATCGCAATAGGTCGCCCAGAAATTCAGCATAATCACTTCGCCACGGTGTTCGCTTAACTTTAAGTTGTCACCGCGCAGGCTTTTTAATGTAAAGTTGGGCGCTTCCCCCTTGACCAACTCGGCGTGATTTGGCGCCGCCAATAACGCACAGATCGCCAACAAGCAGCCGCGGACGGTATTTTTAACGAATTGTGATTGTTTCATTGTATTTTCCTGCGTCTTTATCTGCTGGTATTTCTTTCACAGCATCACTTAATGAACTTAAAAAGCATTAAAAGAAAAAGGTAATGCCACCATGAAACTCCAGATTCTGGGTTGACTGTTCCTCGCCGAGAATATCCAGATCAAACACATGATTGCGCGCATCAAGGTGAAAAGCCATCCAGTCCGTGGCCACAAAGCGGAATCCACCGCCAAAATTTATTGTGAAGTTGTCCTGCCCTGCAAACGACGTATTGCCAATACCACCGATAAAATAAAACGCTGTATAAAAAGCCCAGTCGGAGGTAAGGAAGGCTTCACCGGGCAGGATGTTCCATCCCAGAGAAAAGTTATAATATTGCAGATCCCGCTCGTCTTCACTGAGGATTTCAAAAAAGCCCAGTCGTTCCACGCTGGATTCTTCCGTCTGGGATTCGCCGGCCGCGATTTCAAAGAAAAAATCCTCCGTCACATGATAAGCCAGACGCGCGCCCATGACGGAATTGGTGCCGAAATCTTCGGTACTATACAAGCCGCTAAAAAACCCCACTTCGAAATCTTCGGTATCGAGCTTGGCGTCAATGATTTCTTTTCGTTCAATTTCCGGTTCGATCAACGGCGCATCGGTCGATGGTAATGATGGTTCCTGCTGTGCCAACGCCGGTCCGGTTGAGGCGATCAACAACCCGGCTGTCATCCATCGACTAACGATCTTGACCATCCGCATCAGAAGAAGAACGAAAACCCTAATTTCCACTCGAAAAATTCTCCGTTATTGTCGTCATCAATAAATACCACCACTTCGCGTGCTTCGGCACGAAACACGAACCGACGAGTAATATAACCTCGGATACCCAACCCGGCACTGGCAGTAGCATCATTGGTTCTTGCTGAATTCACAAACGTACCCTTGGGCTCGTTGCGGATCACGCCGCCGCCGATCGTAAAGTACGGCGCAACGCGCCAGCGTGGAAACGGGCTGGACAACAGGTTAGCGCCGAGCATCAGGTTGTTGGTAAAAGTACCGGATGCTTGTGACAGTGCAAATTCAGCGGTGAGATTTCTTGATAAATTAAATCCACCGTACACCGTCATTAACGCGGCCCCATCAAAATCACCCGCCAATGCGCCGAATTCCAATTCCCGTTGTTCAAAGTCTTCCTGCTTGACCTTGGCAAATTCGGTACGCCTGCCCGGCAGCGCCAGGGTCTTTTCCAACTGGTCAATATAAGTCCAGCCTTCCTTGCCATCCGGGGTACGAATCCGGAACCAGTCGGTTCGGCGTTTAATAATTTCGATCCAGCCATCCCTTTCAACCACATGAAACACGGGAAATCCGCGTCCAGGGCCAGTATGTAATTCAATAAACGGTTCGGCCACCTGCAACCGCAGATAACGCCAGGTTTGTTCCTCGGCGCCGGCCTGAGAACAGCACAGTAAAGCCAGACATAAAACGACCGTCCGAATACCAAAGATGCGGTACATAAAGGCAGACCTATTGCGTCGCAATCCAAACTGTTCAAATTGCCAAAAGCTGAATATCGCAAGCCTCAATTGACTCTCTCGCATCGTGAAAGTTATGGCATCCTACCGGAAGTGTTACGACAGGCACAGAGGTGGCGCACTTTGATGGGAGTTACCGCCCTTACCAACTCCTGATGGGTTGGATTCAACCACCGTCGACGCGTACTGTTATCCTTATTGTCCTATCGGCACAAATAAAATCCTGTTCAATCCTTTGTGCCCTGGCAGTGGTTTTGCATCGTTAATGGTTACACATTAATCAACCTAAACCTTTATAAAACGGGTTAAACCGTCACTGTCACCGCAGCATCGCCAAATTTGTGAAGCTTGTCGTTATGGCGTAAGAGCGGCGTCATTGGGATCGTTGACCACCTGGCCGCCGTTATCGATCCATTCAATCACCAGCCGTTTTTCACCATCAGTTAATAACTGGGTGTGATCAACGGTCGGCGTGGTTGTCATACTACCCAGCCGCATTTGCTCTCCGGTAAGCACCTGGATCAGGCGGCTGAACCGTGCTCTGGCTGCACCGCCACTGACCATCCCGGGGCGCTGATCAATAAACTGCAAATTACCAAAATCCGTTTCCGCAATGATATTGCCATCCACGTCGATGGGTTGATCCGTCATCGGATCACGCACCACAACAAACCGTGTACCGCCATTGGGATCCACTTCCATGCGCGGGCGGGTAATAAACAACATTTCATAAGCCGGTGGCCGATCGCCGTCAGTACGGTTTTCCCGAATGGCCTGCACTGTCACATGGTTTACGTTGAGGTCTAAGGGAGCATTATCCAAAGCAAGATGACCGGCGGGCACGACGTTGGGATCATCATCGTTATGACAGGATGTACAACGGTAATCCATCAATCCTGCTCCGAGATCGCGCATACGTGTCGCCTCCCAGATCGGCTGGATGTGTTCCGCATAGTTAATAACAATCCTGCACTTGCTGGTCGCCCAGTTCCAGTCAGTTTCACAACTGGCGTTGTTAACCGGTGATGTTGTTGTCAATCCATCAACTCCGATATAGCTGAACTGGGTAAACTCATCCGGGGTGACCCAGACGTTGTTATCAATAATATCCATGGTAAGCGGACCATAGTCGATGCTAGGATTTCCCCGCGCCCTCTGGTAACGAGCCTCGGCCATGGTCTCGTCCAGTTGCGCCAGAATGTCATCAGTATTGGGAAACGACGATGACTGGGCGCCAAGATTAATACTCTGCTGACCGTCCCGCGGTGAATGGCAACCATTACACTCTCTTGTTTCGCCGGCCTTTACCTGTAACCAGGCGGTGTGGGATTGAAAAGCACGGCCCCTGGCATCCAGCACTTGAATAGTAAACGGTACATTGGCGGGTACTTCCATATAGACGGAACCGTCCGGTTCCACCGGCGCGTAACCCAGAATCTCGCGCATCTCGTAGCCACCGGAACGGCCGAAGTCATCGCCGTTGATGTTGTTGTCTTCATCGTCGATAGTAGGAACCGCTTTGGTAATGCGCACAAATCTTGCCACCCGTTGATCAAATGCCGGTTGCATGGGATCACGAATGGTTTCGATATCCGCAACCGTCCGTTGCACCAGGTCAGTCCGCATAGGATCGTTAATGACTTCCCCCGTTGCCGGATCAAGGCCCACCGTGGTCATGGGAATGGCATTGCGTTCAGCGACAGTCAACGGTGTACTGGTCAACGGTTCCAGTGGCGTATCCACCATGGGAACATCGCCCTGTGTATCGTAGACACTTTTTATGTGAATGGCACCTACCTCGCGGCTTACCAACACAGTATCAACATCCTGATCAGGAATAATCGTGGGTAGTTGTTCAAATGGCCGGTCAATGATCGCCACTGGATCAACGGCTGCCAGGCCGGGTTCGGGATTGACGATGGGTTTTTTCAGGTTATTGTTAAGGTCATACATGTATATACCGAACTTGGGTTCGGCTTCCTTGTACGCCGGATTGTTAATATTTTCACCGATGCAGGGCAGAAGAATCTGTTCGTTCACATCCGTTAGCTGACAAAGAGTCCAGGAAACCAGTGCACGGTCACCGCCGCCCTCTTCCCAAATGGGAAATGCCGAGTAATAGCGGCCGTACTGGGATAAACTGCCGTCTACGGGGACTTTATTGTCGGTTGCAGAAAACTGCCCGATAGTATTTTGCGAGGTGCTGGTAAAGCGCTTCTGATCCTGCTCGATAAAATTAGCCTGATCGATAATCACCAACTCGCCGTCATTATAGTGATTGACCTCATTGTCCACATCATTGGGCAACAGGGTTCGTGGACGATTATAACCGGTCAGCAACGTCAACAACTGGCCATCCTGCATTTGCTTGGCGCTGACAAAGGCGCGTGGACTGTTTATCCCGTCATAGGTATGTGTACCATACAACACATCAAGCCCCGTTCCGTCAGGGTTGACGGTATAAAGACTGAATTCGTTCTGGCCACCGGTGCGTTCCCAGCGGCTGAACATGATCCTGCCATCCTGCAACACGGTGGGATTGAATTCGTGGCTTTGGTTAAAGGTAATCTGCCGGATGTTGCCGCCATTGGCGTCCATGATATGCAGCATAAACACCGGATCGCGCCGTTCCTCGTCCAGTCCCGCTGACGTGGGCAACCCGGTAATTGCCTGCAAACCCCGCAGGCTGGTTTGACGATCCGAGCTGAAAACAATCCGGCCATCAGGAAGGTAATGGGGATCCACATCGTGCCCTTTTTGAGCCTCCAGGTCATTCATCACCTTGTACGGATTAGTCGCCGATACCGGCTGGGTCAAATCAAATTCGTAGATATTCCACTTGGGCTGATCGGCGTCATCATTGATGCCCGTATATACCCCTTGGTGTAACGAAAAAATCAGCTTGGTGCCATCGTAGGAAACCTCCAGATCGGAAACATCACCCGCTGATTTCTCGCCATTGTTGGTGCCATCATCTGGATCCACTGCGGTAATTGCTGCGGTGAGATTGGTTTCGGGGGAACTGGGGGAAGACAGATCCCGCAAATACACGTCGCCCGGCGTGACCCCAACTTCGGGGTCATTCATATCCAGCGCTTCTGGAAGATCCGGAATACTGCGCGGACCGCGGGTGGTATCCAGCGCCGCCACCGGTCTTTTCAGGTAGGCGATCGCGAAATCCTCGGTAATGGGATTGTCTTCCTGGAGGGGGTCTTCATTGCCACAGCCGCTTAGCAGCGGTAGACAAAGGAAAGTAATGACCGCAAACCACAAAGGCCGGCTATTGTAGAACGAACCATGTATATACTTCATTATTTGCCCACCTTGGACGCGATCCCGGTCTATCCGCCAACTCACCATCAATTGCCAGCTCGAAAGACATCCTTTCGAAACTTTC
>JASFMT010000295.1:0-5259 GCA_050117455.1 Gammaproteobacteria bacterium
TCTCACCCAACAAACCGGGTTCTTCAAAGGGTGTGAGCAAATCGCCGTCCCGCAGGAGAAGCTGTTCCGAGACGCCAGCAAACTCAACGTTACGCTTTGCCAACGCGACTGCCTCCGTGGAGAGGTCAGCAGCGTAAACCTGCGCCCCGGGAGCATGTACCGCATAGGCAACGGCCAGATTACCCGCCCCCGTACAAACGTCGATGACCTTGGCTGAACCGTTTATGGAAATTGCTTCATTGATTAGCGCCAGTGCGGCGTTGCCAAGAAGCTCGGTTTCCTTTCGGGGCACCAGGGCTTCGGGACCGGCCAGTAATTCCACGCCCATAAACTGTTGGCGCTGCGTCAGGTGGGCCAACGGTGTTCCTTGCAGGCGCTGGTCTACCAGTCCCTGTAACGCTTCCTGGCGGCTTTCATCCAGCTGCGGAAGCTCACCCTCCTGCGCGGCCTGCGCCGAACGGGGATCACCGCCAGCCAGAAACCACAGCGCACGTAACGTGGTTACCGGTGTTTCTTCCGGTTTGTCCTGCAATACCTGTAATTGCGCGGTAATTTTATCTAATAAATTTTTGTATAAAGGTGTCGATTCCACAAGCGCATCCAATTTAATGATTGTTGCGACGTTTTAACGTCACGCTAATTGTTTCTTGTCAATCTTGCCGTTTGCGGTTTTGGGCAGCGAGTCCACGAACACAATATCCCTGGGCACCATGAAATTTTCCAGGTGCGACAGGCAGTATTTTTTGATCTTTTTGTCATTGAGATCGGCCTGTTCCTCAGCCACCACGAATGCCTTGATAGCCTGGCCGAAAACCTCATCATTGATGCCGATCACCGCCACTTCCTTGATCCCGGGTATGCCGTGTAATGCATTTTCGACTTCGATGGGACTGACCTTCTCTCCCCTTGTTTTAATAATATCGTCGCTGCGCCCTACAAAGTACAAAAAACCCTCATCGTCCACGCGAAACCAGTCCTGGGTACAAAGTACGCGCTCGCCGGGCAACTTACCCGGTTTTAACATTTTCTCGCTCAACTCAGGCTGTTTCCAGTAACCCAGCATGACATGGGGCCCACGCACGTACAGGATACCCGTCTCACCTTCTCGAACCGGAGCACCTTCGGGCGACAACAGGTAAATCTCTGTACCAGGGATCGCTTTGCCCACCGATGTGGGATAGTCATCAACCAGTTCCGGTTCCAGGTAACTGACGCGCTTGCATTCCGTCAGGCCATACATTTTATAGATCAGGGCATTGGGGAATATTTCTTTCAAATGGGGAATAAAATCCGCCGGCAACGCCGCCGCCGTGTTGGTAATCCGTGTGATCGTTGGGAAACATAATTTTTTCTTCTTATGGGTTGAAATCATCATAGCGAAGATAGTGGGCACCGCCGGAAACACCGTGGCTTCAAATTCTTCGATACGTTTATAGATCTGCGCGGGAAAAGTAAACGAGCGCTCAATAATTAATGTGGCACCCAGTTTCATGGTCATTAACAGCTGGTAAAGACCGTAGTCAAAGGCGATGGGCAACACCAGCATGATACGGTCTGACTCGCTAAGGCGCTGGTATTCAATAAGACTCCATGCGGCAAACACCATGGACTGATGGGTTTGCATGACGCCCTTGGGAGACCCGGTACTACCCGACGTATAAATCAATGCGGCCAGGTCATTGGGAATGACGTCAGTCGGCCTGGCCAGGGGTTGGGTGTTTTCGACAATGTCATTAAAGGCTTCGATTTTAACGGGCGCTGATAGATCAGCCGGCAGCCTGGTTAAATCGCCGGATGAAATAATGCCCTTCAATTTACCATTGCCATCCACTGCCTGTAAAAATACATTGGCCAGATGCACATCAGTCAACAACAACTTGGCATCACTGTCATCCAGCACAAATTGCAATTTATCTGCCTTGGTCTGCGGATTAATCACCAGGAACACACCGCCGGCCAACAGGGTCCCATAGATGGATACGACGCACGGCCACGTGTTGTCCATGTAGATCGCAACACGGTCCCCTTTTTCCACGCCACGTTGTTGCAGTGCATGAGCCAGGGACATGGCACTATGGAATAACTCGGAATAGGTATATGGCTTGCCCTCCACGATCACGGCGGTTTTTTCCGGATGGCGTTGCGCGGCGGCAATCATGCCATCACGCAGCAACCGCTGTGGCCGGTGCGGTATTACGGTCTTTGAATCAATGGCCCGCGGATTCATGTTAAGCGCTTGCCTGTTTGCGGCCGATATAGGCGACGATGTTCTTCACCGAATCGAGGTTTTCCGGAACCATCTCCTCGTCATCTACCTGGATGCCAAATTCCTCTTCCAGGAAAAAAATGACTTCCATGATTCCCGTGGAATCAATAATACCCTTATCCAGAAAGGAATCCTCATTAGACAAGGCGGATTGATCATCGGTAAACAGGTAATTCTCGAGAATGTAATCCCGGACTTGTTGTTCGACTGACATGGTTAACTCCTGGTGTTCAATGCTACTAAATAGTTAGTGTTAGTTTTAAATTCGTTAGTAAACCTTTCGTTTAACTCGTATCCCGATAATGGTTTGCATTAGTTTTTGTACTTTTGTTCCACCTTGGCCCTGGATTCCGGTATACACCGGAATGACGGGGTGTTAGCTAGCGTGTCGATATTCTATAGCTCCGCCATTCTTTCACACCTTTTGTGTGGCGCCCACGATTACCTTTCGGTCTGGTCATTCCGGTACCCAAAGGGCATAAACTTCTACCTGAATCCAGTTGCCGCTATACTTTTCGTCGCCAAAGTCCTCACGCTATTACAACAGATCCTCATATAAATCCTGCCACTGCGGATTCATTTCCTCGATAACATTCAATTTCCAGGCTCGTTTCCAGTTCTTAATGGCCTTTTCCCGGCGAATGGCCGATTCCATTGTTTCGTGGACTTCATACCATACCAGCGTATGAACCTTATATTTATTGGTAAAACCCTTAACGACGCTGTTTTTATGTTCCCAAACCCGTTTCACAAGGTTGGACGTCACTCCTGCATACAATGTCCCGTTCCGTTTGCTCGCCAGAAGATATACACATGGTTGCCGTTCCATTTTGCCCCTCCCTGATCAGCTTTCTGGATTCCGGTTTTCACCGGAATGACGGGAGGCGTTAGATCCGCTGAAGAAACTATTTAGGCTCGACTTTCCTCCGTACCTTGTCATTTTGTCTTGCTCTCATTGATGTAAACGATATTTTTATTTACCCCGTTATAAGTTCTCCACGCCATGGTATCTGGACTCCAGCCGTAATTTATGGCCGGGAGGTCGCAACTAGCCTCCGCTTGCCGGAATGACGGGAGACGTAGATCCGCTGACGAAACTATATAGGCTTGACTTTCCTCCGTACCTTGTCATTTTGCCTTGCTCTCATTAATATGAACGATATTTTGACTTACCCTGTTATAAATTCTCCATGCCATGGTGTCTGGAGTCCAGCTGAAGTTTATAACCTGAAGGTCACAAGTAACCTGAAGGTCACAAGTAACCTGACGGTTGCAAGTATCCCTTGTGTACCTGAATAGCAAACGTCAGTCGGAGCCGTCATTCCGGCTTATGCCGGAATCCAGTTTTCCACCACGCTTTTCGTCGCCACATTCCTCACGCTAATACAACAGGTCCTCATATAAATCCCGCATCTGAAATTTCAATTTTTTGTTACTTAAATCGGCTGTTGAAGTTTTTAATAAAGTGGTCATGCCATATCTGCGTGGACAAAATGCCCACCAGCGCCATATTGTCCTTATAGCCAATGGCACGGCCGCGCTCGATTTTTTTCAGCAGGCGGGACACCTTGGCGGCATCAAAATAACCGCTGTCATTGAGCGCCGCTTCTCCCAGCAGTTCATAGACGTATTCCCGCGGCTGGTCGCCAAAAAACGCGGGGATGTCCGGTGCCCGGTAAGGTTGCTTATAGCGCTTGACGATACTCGCCGGGAGGTATTTGCCCATGGCCTTTTTCAACAGGTACTTTTCATTCAGTACTTTCATTTTGAGCCTGGGATGCACCCGGTTGGCGAATTCTATCACCCGGTGGTCGAGAAATGGAAAACGTCCTTCCACGGAATTGGACAGCAACATGCGGTCCCCCTGGGAACATAGCAAGTAGCCACCCATCAGGGACTTGGCTTCAAGGTATTGGGACCGGTTGAACGGGTGCCAGCGGGAAATGGCCGCGGGTAATGTTTTTTCCATTTGTGTGATCGCATCATCGCGCAATCGGGATTTTAATCCTTCCGAAAAGAACTCCTTGCACTTTGACGTGGTGTTCCAGCGTGGCAGATGAGAAAACCACGGCTTATCCGCCTGGTCCAGTCCGGCGCCAAAAAAGCTTTTGATGTAAGTAATACCGCGGCCCTTGGATAAATCGAGATAAGGATAAAGCCGTTTTAATATTAAAGGCCGGAATTCCGAGTCGGGAAATCTCGCCCAGAACTGGCGGATTTTGGCTTCCTTGAAAAGATCATATCCCCCCAGCACCTCGTCAGCACCCTCACCGGTTAACACGACTTTATAATTCTGTTGCCGCACGTGGCCCGACAAAATACGCATGGGTACCGGCGCCGTGCGCAGAACAGGCGCTTCGGTATGCCAGATGGTCTGGGGAAAAGCATCTCCGATATCATTGTTGGCACAACCCACCCGGCTATGGTCCGCTCCCAGGTGCTCAATCAATTCGTTCTGAAAGGAACCTTCATCAAACTCCGCTTCATCAAAACGAATGGAAAACGTACGCAACGGTACGTTCCCATAGTGATGAATCAATGAGACCAGCACCGAAGAATCCAGGCCGCCGGATAAATACGCGCCGACGGGCACATCGGAACGTAACCGTATTTGTGTGGCCTGTACCAGTAATTCGTGCAACTCATCGGCCAGTTGCTGTTCGCTGCCGTCAAGGTATTCATTGTTGTGTTCCGGAAACTGCCAGTCCCAGTAACGCTGGTTTTTGACGTCACCGTTTTCCACAACCAGCATGCAACCCGGCGATACCTCCGAGACACCCTCAAACAGCGTTTGGGGGCTTACCGGTGACCAGAAGGTCATTAACTGGTCCAGTGCGTTGGAATTGAGAGAAGGTGACGCGTCAAATGCGGGCAACATCGCCTTAACCTCGGAACCAAATAATAAACGGCCGTTATTGTTGCTATAGAACAGGGGAACAATGCCGACGCGGTCCCGGATTAATAACAGGCGCTTCGCCCGAGTGTCCCATAAC
>JASFMT010000296.1:0-5253 GCA_050117455.1 Gammaproteobacteria bacterium
CTGCGGGTGGCTAAAATTGTTGACGCCAGGGCCGTGGAAGGCGCCGATAAGCTGTTGCAACTAACCCTGGATATCGGCAGCGAAACGCGCAATGTCTTTGCAGGCATCAAGTCCGCCTATGATCCCGAACAGCTGATCGGTAAGCACACGGTGATGGTGGCCAACCTGGCGCCGCGCAAGATGCGGTTTGGCGTGTCGGAAGGCATGGTATTGGCGGCAGGTCCCGGCGGTAAAGAACTGTGGATACTGCAACCGGATGACGGGGCTCAACCGGGTATGCGCATCAAATAATTGCGCCACATCGATCACTACAGCACAAGCCGTGAATAACAAACGGCATGGGGTCGCGGTTATTGGCAGGTAACAACACCAATGCCGACGAACTTCCCGAGACCAACGGGTAAACCACGCAGGCAACATCAGGACTGAATGAAAGAATATTTTCTCATATTGCTGTCCACGGTACTGGTCAACAACTTTGTCTTAGTACAGTTTCTTGGCCTGTGCCCGTTCATGGGCGTGTCGCGCAAGCTGGAAACCGCCATGGGCATGGCGCTGGCAACAACCTTTGTACTTACGTTGTCGTCTGCCTGTAGCTACCTGGTGAACACTTATATCCTGGAACCACTGGATATCGTTTACCTTCGCACCATCGCCTTTATTCTGGTCATTGCCGTGGTGGTGCAATTAACGGAAATGTTTGTCCATAAAACCAGTCCAATTCTGTATCGGGTGCTGGGCATTTTCCTGCCGCTGATTACCACCAACTGTGCGGTACTGGGTGTCGCGCTGTTGAACGTTCGCCACGACCATTCATTCATGGAATCGTTGATCTATGGCTTTGGCGCCTCGGCAGGGTTTTCCCTGGTGTTGATTTTGTTTGCCGCGATGCGCGAACGAACCGCCGTCGCCGATGTGCCGGACATTTTCCGCGGTCCTGCCATTGCACTGGTGACCGCCGGGCTGATGTCACTGGCTTTTATGGGCTTCTCGGGTCTGGATTGATTTACAGTAATCAGGAATTTTGGCTAAATAAATGTTAACCGCAATCATTGCACTTGCCCTGTTGGCCGTTATCTTCGGACTGGCGCTGGGTTACGCCGCCATTCGCTTTCGCGTCGAAGGCGACCCCCTGGTGGATAAGATTGATGCCTTGCTGCCGCAAACCCAGTGCGGCCAGTGCACTTTTCCCGGCTGCCGGCCTTATGCCGAGGCCATGGCCAAGGGTGAGGCGGACATTAACCAATGCCCTCCCGGTGGTGAAACCACGATTATTGCACTGGCCGATTTACTGGGGCGTGATCCCAAGCCCCTGAACCCGGAACACGGCGAAGAAAAAGGCAAAAGAGTCGCGGTCATTGACGAAGAAATCTGCATCGGGTGCACTTTATGTATCCAGGCCTGTCCAGTGGACGCCATCGTGGGTGCCGCCAAACAGATGCATACCGTCATTGAAGATGAATGCACCGGTTGCGATCTTTGTGTGCCGCCCTGCCCGGTGGATTGTATTGATATGGTACCGGTAAAAACCACCACTGATAACTGGACCTGGAATTTCCCCAATACGCTGCCTGAAAAACTGGCCTCCCTGGCCAAACAAGGTTCGGCCAATGAACCGGCGCAGGATGATGGACGCGACGAAGATATTGCGAACCGTAAAACAGGAACCGGTTCATGATGCGGCGCATTTTCAACTTTCCTGGCGGTGTTCAATTAAGGGAGCACAAGCGCGAGTCTACCACCATGGGCGTGGCTCAAGCGTCCATGCCCGAACATATTATCTTACCGCTGCAGCAGCACATCGGTATCGCCGCCAGGCCGGTGGTTGACGTTGGCGACCGGGTTTTAAAAGGTCAGGTGATCGCCGAAGCGGCCAGCGAGATCAGCGTTCCGGTTCACGCCTCGACATCCGGCACCGTGGAAACCATTGAGGAACGTCCCATCCCCCACCCGTCCGGTTTACCGGCCCCTGCCGTTGTTATCAAGACCGACGGTAGAGATGAAGCCATCACGGGATATGGTCAACAACGGGATTACCGGGTCATGACGCCGCAAGCATTGCGCGATGCCATAAAAGACAGTGGTATTGTTGGCCTGGGCGGCGCCGGCTTTCCCAGTTATCTCAAACTGAAAAACGACCAGCATAAAGTCAACACACTAATTTTAAACGGCGTGGAATGCGAGCCCTACATCACCTGCGATCAAATGCTCATGCAAGATCATGCAGACTCGATTGTTCGCGGATTACAGATTATGCAGCGCGCGCTTGATATCAAGCAGGCGATTATTGCCATCGAGAACAACAAGCCCAAGGAATATGACCAGATCGTCGAAGCACTTTATTATGCCGATGCGGGCAACATCGAGGTCGTGCAGGTACCCACTGTTTATCCCGCCGGCGGCGAAAAACAGCTAATCCAGATGCTGTTGAACAAGGAAGTCCCCACCCATGGATTGCCCATGGACATTGGCGTGGTCTGCCATAACGTGGGAACGGCTTACGCCGTAGCATGCGCCATTGAACACAACGAACCATTGATATCCCGTTATGTCACCGTAACCGGCAGCGTTGCCAAGGGCCGCGTCCTGGAAGTTTTGATTGGCACCCCGGTTAGCCATTTAATCGAGGAATGCGGCGGCAACCGCAAGACCCTGAGCCGCGTCATTATGGGCGGCCCCATGATGGGTTTCGCCTTGCATGACGATGAAGTTCCGGTGGTAAAAACCACCAACTGCATCCTGGTCAACTCCACCATCAGTGATGTGCCGTTGCCGTCACGGCGCGAAACCGCACTGCCCTGTATTCGTTGTGGCGCCTGCAGCGAAGCATGCCCCGCGGGATTGTTACCGCAACAACTTTACTGGTACGCCCGTGCCAAGGACTTTGACAAAGCCCAGGACTACAACCTGTTTGACTGTATTGAATGTGGCTGTTGCGACTACGTGTGTCCGAGCCAGATACCCCTGGTGCAGTACTATCGATATGCGAAAACAGCCATCTGGCAACAGGAACGGGAAAAAATCATGGCGGACGTTTCCCGCCAGCGCCATGAGTTTCATAAATTCAGAATCGAACGGGACAAAAAGGAACGGGAAGCACGCCATAAAAAGAAGCGCCAGTCGATTGACGGAACGTCAGCGAAGGACGACAAAAAAGCTGCTATAGAAGCCGCCATGGAACGGGTGCGAAAAAAACGCGAACAATCCCGGATTGAACCTAAAAACACCGAGAATCTCACTGAACAGCAACAAAAACTCATTGAAGAAGCGGAGAACCGCCGCGAAAAACGCTTCAATGATACAAACCCATAACCCGTAGCCGAACTATCGGACGCAACCTATAACAATAAACATGCAACTCAAAACACCCACATCCCCACACATTCACGCGGACATTACCGTCAGCAAAATCATGACGAGGGTATTAGTGGCATTGTCGCCTGCCATTGTGGCCTATGTGTGGTATTTCGGTTGGGGGCTGATTATTAACATTGGCATAGGGGTAGTAACCGCTTTGGGTTGCGAATACCTTATGCTACGCGCTCGGCAACGTCCCGTTCGCCTGTTTCTCAGCGATGGCAGTGCTTTGGTGACCGCGGTGTTACTGGCTTTCTGTTTGCCACCGCTGGCGCCCTGGTGGCTGATGGTGTTGGGCACCGGTTTTGCGGTGATCGTCGGTAAACATCTTTATGGCGGGCTGGGGTACAACCCCTTCAATCCGGCCATGGTGGGTTACGTAATGCTGCTGATCTCCTTCCCCAAACAAATGAGCATCTGGCTACCGCCCAACATTCTTTCCGATCTCGACTTCGGATTGCTGGATACCATCAAGGCGGCGTTTTTTGGTATTTATCCCGGCGGCTTTACCCTGGACGCCATGTCGGCGGCCACGCCTCTGGATCTGATTAAAACCCAGTTGAGCATTGATGTCACCATTGCCGAAACCAGGAACAACTACGCCATATTTGGCGACTTTGGTGGTATCGGCTGGGAATGGATTGGCAACTGGATATTCCTTGGCGGTGTATGGCTGATTTATAAAAAAGTGATTACCTGGCATATTCCCGTGGCTGTACTGGGCAGTCTGTTCGTGATTGCCGGTATTTTTTATTTAATGGACGCGGACCACTATGCATCACCGATGTTTCATTTATTCAGCGGCGCAGCGATGTTGGGCGCGTTTTTTATTGCAACCGACCCTGTCAGCGCAGCGACGACACCCAGGGGCCGAATCATCTATGGCATCGGCATTGGCGTTTTAACCTATGTCATTCGCGTATGGGGCGGCTATCCCGATGGCATCGGGTTTGCGGTATTATTAATGAATCTTGCGGCACCCACCATAGATTACTATACCGCACCAAGGGTTTACGGTCACAAACGGAGTTAACATTGAACCTGGCGCAACACATGCTAACAACCGCAGTGCTGCTGGCGTTGTTTGCCGTCACCGGCACAGGCCTGGTGGCGTTCACCTATGAGAAAACCAAACCCTTCATTGCAGAGGCAGAGCGCAAGGCATTACTGGAAAGCCTGCATTCGGTCGTTAAACCGCAAACCCATAACAACCAACTGTTTAACGATCGAATATATGTGACATCCCAACGCTATCTTGGCACCGAAAAACCGCTACCGGTTTTTCGCGCCCGCCAAAACGGCGAACCGGTGGCCGCCATCATTACTACGGTCGCACCGGATGGTTATAGTGGTGATATTAAACTGTTAATTGGTGTTCATTACGACGGTACCCTTGCCAGCGTCCGGGTTATCGCACACCGCGAAACCCCCGGGCTGGGCGACGCTATTGACACCCGGCGCAGTGACTGGATCCACGTATTTGACGGATTAAGCCTGCAAAATCCGGATCCCAAAGCATGGAAAGTGGCACGCGATGGCGGGCGCTTCGACCAATTAACCGGTGCTACGATTACTTCACGCGCGGTGGTCAAAGCCGTGTTCAAAGCGTTACAATATTACGAGCTAAATCGCGATATGCTGTTTAATCGACCGGCATCCACCGATAAGGAAGTCGCCCTCGAACCCCAACAAATTGAGCCACCAGAGCAACAATGACCCGCGACGACTTCAAAAAAATCAGCCTTGACGGTCTCTGGCATAATAATGCCGGACTGGTCCAATTGCTGGGATTGTGCCCATTGCTTGCGATATCCAATACCGCGATCAACGCCCTGGGGCTTGGCATTGCCACGACACTGGTTCTCACCGGCTCCAACGTTACGGTGTCCGCCATCC
>JASFMT010000297.1:0-5242 GCA_050117455.1 Gammaproteobacteria bacterium
CAGTGTTCTTTATCTGGTGGTGGGAGAAAAGGAAGTTAATACACGCATTATCATGATGGACCGACGTGATCGATGGTCAGCCGTCGAGTTGATGGACACGTCGTTTGTACCGGATCTCATTGTTGCGTGCCCCGATGGCGGCGCATGGGCGTTTGATAAAAGCAACAATCGACTGGCCAGGGTTTGGGGTATGCCGTTACGCGACCGGCCATTGATGGAATATCAAGCGGGCGTTGGTCGTCCTTGCAATGAAAATCGTGATCCACCCCATTTGGAAATGCGCGACGATTTGTTGATGCCGGCGGATTATGAAGTGATTTCCATGGCCTGCAACACGGCAGGCGATGTTATTTTCCTGCTGTGGCCAGACACCGGCGGTGGAGATGCGGCGCTGGTTTTGTTACGTAATAACACCATTTCGGATTTAGTGCCGTTATCGGGCGTGCAGGCGCCGTTTTCCATTGGCTGGGCGGCAAAAGACCGCGTGGCATTGTTGTTTGCTGCCATGACCGAAGCGATTGTGTATCGCCTTATTGGTTCAGAGAGTGAGTCAGTTGCAACGGCAAGCGCTGAAGCCGTTGGCGATCGTTATCCGCTTAATGGCTGGAACCAGTTTCCGTTTTGCAACGCAGTAATTCAGCCTGTGCATTATCCCGCGGTATTAGCAGGTGATGATCACCCTCGACCATTACATCGCTTATCCATGCCGGGACTGGCCAA
This sequence comes from Gammaproteobacteria bacterium, assembly GCA_050117455.1. Classification (GTDB taxonomy): domain Bacteria; phylum Pseudomonadota; class Gammaproteobacteria; order SZUA-152; family SZUA-152; genus JAKEGK01. The sequence goes on from JASFMT010000297.1 coordinate 721, forward strand.
GTCCGCCACTGTCGATTGCACCACACCCATTGATAGTGGCCAAATCGGTACCGAATGGCACCGCGTCTACATAGAAGCCTCCATTCCCAAGGGTACTGGTATCACCCTATCGCTATCGGCTTCCGACGATGTAGCCCAGTTATCCGTCGTTGAGCGATTTCCACACTGTTTTGGTGTGGTCTCGGACAATATTCAGCAAACCTTTACCGATATTCCGGTAGGGGCCTGGGTTTCTGATCATTCAGAGATTCCGTTTCATGCCGGGTTGCTGGATTGTCCAGCGGAAAAAGATACCGCGGGATTGTTTACCGCCTTAGTGCAACGTGCGGATAAAACCGTGCGCAGTTTACGTGGCCGATATCTGCAAATACAGGTTGAGTTAAATGGTGACGGGTATAACACACCGGAGCTGGCAGCCATTAGAGTTTATGGTGCACGCTTTTCCTATCTCGATCACTACCTGCCAGAACTGTATCGCGAAACGGTATTTGGTCCGCCTGCGGATCTTGAAGCTGCGGCGACAGGGGCCGACTTTCTACAACGTTATTTAGGACTGTTTGAAGGTATTTTGACGCCGCTGGAAGACAAAGTCGCCGCGGCACATTTAGTGACTGATCCCGCCAGTGCCCCGGAAGATGCCCTGGAGTGGTTAAGCCAGTGGGTAGGTCTGACCCTGGAACCCGGGTTACCCGAAGCGCGCAAGCGCCGCATGATAGCAGAAGCGACAAATCTTTATCGTAAACGTGGCACCTTGCGTGGTTTGTCGCTGGCATTGAATGTGGCAACAGGTGATTGGGTTGCCCGGGGCGGTATCGTCATTCTGGAAGACTTTCGTCTGCGGCGTACCTTTGCGACTATTCTTGGCGCCGATCTTGCCGCTGAAGAAGACCCACTGATGATGGGCATAGTGCAAAGTGGTAACTCCTACGTGGGTGATACCTTGTTTCTCGGTGAAGAGGAGAAGAAAGAATTTCTCGCGTTGTATCAACCGGATATTGCGGAAACAGAACAGGAAAGGGAAGCCGTTGAAGCATTCTTTGAACGGCTGGCATATCGTATAACGATTCTGGTACATCGTGATATTTCCAAACAGGAACTAGGCATTATTCGCCGTATTGTCCAGCTGGAATCACCGGCGCATATCGAGGCCCGCGTGTTAGCGGCATCGGCTTCGCTACTGGTTGGTCTGTCTGCACTGGTGGGCGTTGATACTGTCATTGGTGAACAACCCTTGCCACAACCTGTGCATGTTAACAAAAGCATTGTTGGTCGTGGCGACTATGTATTAGGCAAAGGCAGCCTTGATCCGCGCCTGGAAGGGGCAGGGACCAGTGCGATGACAACGGGAGAATAAGTTGGTGGGCAGGTTGGGGTGCAGCATGGACCCCAACACAACGAAGATTAATGAACAACATCGTTGGGCTTCGTAATTCAGCCCAACCTGCAGTTAGCCGGTTACAGATGTTTAAGGTATAGAGGAGCTCTGACATGAGTACACAAAAAGACCCCTTAATGAAACAACGTGATCCTGATCGCTTGTATTACGCGTTGGGGGCTTTGCTGGATAAAGACGATTTTACTCGTGAACAGACCTATCACCGCGGACGCCTGGGCCGTGGCTTTGCTTATCTGCACGGCATAGGGACTGTTGCCGGTTTGGAGGTGACGGTTGAAGATCGTGATGGTGAAGATGTATTGATGGTGAGTGCCGGTATGGCGCTGGACCGCCTGGGTCGTATCATAGAGATACCCCGTGCCGCCTGTTTACGTGTGGCACAGTGGTTCGATGTCACACTCGACGACCCGATAGGGCATGACCAGCTGGTTAACAGTTTTCGTACCGGTAGCGGCGGTGATCCGGATGGCGTTGTCGTTGATGTGTTCGTCAAGTTTGTCGTTTGTGAGCGTGGCAAGCAACCGGCCTTTGCCACGGGTAACTTTGATGCCCTGGATGCCATTGCCACGTCCAGTGTTCGCGATAGTTATCAACTCGAGCTGGTTATCCGGGAAGAGTCAACCTTGCCTGCGCCGGATTATGGTTTTCCCGATCTAACGGGTCTTACGCCGGAACAAATAAAGGAGCGGGTGCTGCAGTATAAATTACAGGAGGCATGGAAAGAGACCACTGCCTGGACCGGTCCCGGGGAAACGCTGGCACCCATGCCGGAACATGTGCAAGGGCAGGATGGTACCGAAGTACTACTGGCCCGGTTGATTATCCCGGCGACGAATCCGCCTCTACAACGCGATACCAATGTCGACATTGTGATAGACAATGCCATAAGACAGCTGGTTTTTTCCACCGCTGAACTGGCATGGCTAACGGATAATATATAGTGAGGATAGAGCCATGATTGATTTAGGCCAAGGTTCATTACGTGAAAGAGTAGATGCAGACGAATTACGTGAACTGAAAAAGCGCGGCGCTGTCTTCCTGGACCCACGCCGCACGCGGCCCTTATGGTTTGACGGCCGCTTTTTGAAAGCGCAGGATCTCAGCCGTGAACAGGAATATTATTTAACGCGTCAATCCGATCTTGCTGTCGCGACCGGTACCGGTGTTGTGGACGGTCTGTTTGTTACACAAGGTAACACCGCAACCTCGGTTACCATCGAAAAAGGCTATGGCATGACCTTTGGCGGTGAACGGGTTATGATTGCCAGGGATCTCAGGGTGGATCTGGGTAATATACCCTTAATTCAACGACTCAATGTCAGAATGGGGTTAAGTAAGCAACCGGCACCAACCTTACACGCGCGAACAGGTCTATATATAGTAGCGCTCAGGGCCCTGGAATATACCGCGAATCCAGTGGCCTCTTATCCAACCCATGTTGATGCTGAACGCAGTGTCGAAGATGGTGAAATCATTGAAGCCACAGCGGTGACCTTAATCCCGTTTTCGTTAACGGCGGAATTTGCCCAGCCCGAGTTGCGTCGTGCCGCGGTTGCTGACCGGGTATTCGTTTCCGGTGAAGATATCAATGTGCCATCCTCGAGTTTACCACTGGCCATGATTGAACTGGAGCGCGGTAATGTGCGCTGGATTGACAATTACCTGGTGCGTCGCGACATGGGTTCCGAAGGCAGTGACGTGCTGGGTTTGGGTATGGCGCCCAGACCGTTGCGTGAAGCCCATTTTCATCAATATCAGGCCATGTTGCACGATGTGCTGGAACAGCGGCAAAGCCTGGGTGGTGATTTGCGTTTTGCCGCCAGCGAGCATTTCATTTCATTACCACCTGCCGGTGAATTACCTGCCGCGGGTATTAATATAAAGACCCTCACCCAGCATTATTTCCCGGCGGCCATGGATGTGGAAGTGGCTATTGTACCGGAAGACGAAGTACCGGCAGTCATAGAAGAGAGTATGCTATTACCGCCCATCGACTTGAATGCAGCGGAAGATACCCTTGAATCAACTTCTATTATGGTATTGGTACCCGTTAAGCGCCATGAAGTGGTTCCTTTTGATCGACGCTTAAACTCCTTAAGCGTGAAATTAAATGTAGAGACTATCAATCCACTGCATGTCAAGCCGCTGGCCAGGATCTATGGCCTGCGTAGCAAGTTACCGGGCTACAGCGAACCCGTGGCACTGGATGTGGACATTGACGAAGCGAACTGGCGTGAGCTGATAGCCCGTTACAGGACCCTTTGGTATGTGCGTCGCCGAAACCTTAACTATAAAGAAGAGGTTGTGGGCGAAAGTATTCGTGTATTGACTGACGAGTTTGATGATGAAACCGATATGCGGCGCCGCTTTAGAGAAGTGGATCTCTATAATCGCTTCACACACCTGAAAACCCGCGGTAGTGCGGCAGCCGATCTGGCGATGGTGAAATTGTTGAGTTCACCCAAGTTCATCGAGTCGAAAAGTTTACTGATGGGCGCCATGCGCGAGCTGGAAGCCGTCGAAAGACTGGATGAAAAGGCGGTAGTCGAAATCGCGGAACGTTTTAATGTTAAAGACACCGGGGAAGGCACCAAGCGGGTTGAAAACGTGGTGTTGGAAAACGAATCCCGTGAAGACGGTTCAACCATCAAAGCCGCTGCTGATCGTAACAAGGCTCGCGTAGCCAAGCTAGGCGATACCAGGGTAATGCCGGAGCTGGATTTCATAGCGCGCAAGCTGGAACCCGAGGAGTTCGAAGAGTTCAGCGGCGAAGTAAAAACATTGCTCGATAATAGAGATAAAAAGCCGGAAGACATTGCCGAGGTCATTATTACCAAGAAAAGGAGCCTGGAAAAATGAAACTGGTAAAACGGCCCAAAGCAATTTTCAAGGGTGAGCGGGTCGTTGCCGTTGATCCGCCTTTTGCCACGTATGTCAGTGAACGTTGGAATCGCCGTATTAATTATTACACGGGGCGGACGCTTACCCATACCGCGCTTAATGTTGAACAACACAATCATTCCAGTCATTTAACGTTATATGGCGGTCAGTTATCCACTGGCGTCGTGCAAGGCCTGGAGTTGAGTCTGGAACAAAAAAGCGGCCAGATCCAGGATCAGCGATTTT
>JASFMT010000298.1:0-5216 GCA_050117455.1 Gammaproteobacteria bacterium
CCTGGCCAATCATATTGTCGAAGGCGGTTTCAAAGCTTTGATACCGGGCCTGGCGCTTTTCCCGTACGCTACCCATGAGGGTGGTATTGGTGAGCGAGTCATCCACGCCCGGTATACGAAACAGGACCTGTTTGGAGTTGACATCGATAACCGCGGCATCCACAAAGGTTTGGGTGTCGTATTGGCTGCCGCTGACAAGGTACGCGCCGACCACGGTCAGATAAAGAAACGACAGGTTGTTGTCGTCCATATGTACCACCTGGTCGTAAGACACCAGTGCGATGGCGTCCACGTGATGGCGGCGCCCGACTTTTGCGACATGATCGAACCCTCTGCCGCGGCGGAAATACATTTCCGGAATAATCTGGATATGATCAATAAAGCGGTATTGCGCCATTTGTTGCTTAAGCCGTTGCAGCAGTACCGCTTTGCGCGCCTCGCTCAAACCGGGTATTTCCCCTTTGGTGGGAATAAAGGCGATGCCGATGGTGAGTGGCAAATGAAGTTCTGGTAAATCCCCGCTGACGTGTCGCGGTGCCGGCGCCTGGGAAGGGGAGGGAGCGTAATCCGTAGACGCCGGTTGGTTGCTAGCAGCATATGTGTTGCTCCAGAATCCCGGTGTGGTTGTCTTTTTGACTACGGTAGCGGTTGTGCCTGCCTGTGCCGTTGTTGACGCCACTGGCGCCTCGCCGGGATACAGGTAGTCCACTAAACTGCTGGAAACGGTGTGTTCGGTCTGGGTTTCATAGACGTTGTGCCACAGTCGGGTACAGCCGGTGAGTGCTAACACGCAACCCAGGATGATGGTAATAGGTATTCTTGCCATGGCCCTTCTCCATTAATTGAACAATGCTTAATTAAAGAATATAAAATAATCAACAACTTAAAATGTAATTCCCTGATTAAATGAGCAGTGTTCAATTAAATTCTTGACTAATGAACACTGTTCAATTAAACTTTAGCAAACAACTGAACAATGTTCAATATATCAACGGCAATTTGTGCATATTTCACAATGCACGATAACCAAATCCGGGTAATGTACTAGCACTGAGCGTGAGGCACTTATGGCAAGACGAAGCGATCACAGTAAGGAAGAAATACGGGAAATGGCGTTAACCGCCGCTGAGCAAATCGTTGCACGGGAGGGGTACAACGGGCTCAGCGCCCGCAAAGTGGCCAAAGAGATCGGCTATACGGTGGGTACCCTGTACCTGGTGTTCACCAACCTGGATGATCTTATCCTGCACGTCAACGCGCGAACCCTCGATAAGCTATATATTCATTTGCAGCAGGCCAGCGAAAAATGCCGGCAGCCCAATACCTGTGTGGTGGCCATTGCCCGCGCCTATGTTGATTTCGCTACTCAAAAACCTCACCGCTGGAACATGATATTTGACCACAGTTTGCCGGATGGGGAGGTGATACCCACCTGGTTTGCCCGCAAGGTGGCGGCCATGTTTGAGCTGGTGGAGGAACAGTTACAACCGTTAATGAAAAACCAGTCCCGCCGCAAGTTGGCGCAAATCGCCCGTACCTTGTGGTGTGGGGTCCACGGTATTTGTGCCCTGGCGGTTAAAAACAAACTGGAGGTAACCGACGTTGAATCCGTTCAGCAACTGACGGACTCACTGGTTAAACACTTTCTGGCCGGCTTAATGCTGGAAGTCGAAGGAGCCTGATCATGAAAATAATTCAAAAATCGTTGCGCTGGCTGTTAACCCGGTTATTTAACGTGGAGGTCAAAGGCCTGGAACATCTCGATGAGCTGGGCGATAACGCCATTATTGTGGCCAACCACACCTCCTACCTTGATGTTGTCTTACTGTATGCGTATTTACCGGTACGGCTGACCTTTGCGGTCAACACTCATGTGGCCAAAAACTGGATGCTGCGTATCGCTGACCGGTTTTTTGAAACCTTTGCCATGGATCCCACCAATCCCTTATCGATGCGGCGGTTGATCAAGCGGGTCGAGGAGGGCGGCAAGGTGGTGATTTTCCCGGAAGGGCGCATTACGGTGACCGGTTCGCTGATGAAGATCTACCAGGGTCCCGGGCTGGTGGCCGTGAAAACCGGCGCCCAGGTCTTACCCGTTAGAATTGAAGGTGCTCAATACTCGCCGTTTTCCCGTTTGCAGGGCCGGGTGCGCCGGCGGTTACTTCCCGATATCTCGCTCAATATTCTCTCGCCCCGGCAACTGGACGTGGCCGAAGATATTCGCGGCCGGGCACGGCGGGAAAAAGCCGGCAAGATGCTCTCCGATATCATGACCAACATGGTATTTGAGACCAGCAATTATCAAACATCGTTGTTTGATCAGTTGCTGGATGCGCGCAAGATTCACGGCGGCAAACATATTATTGCCGAAGACATTCAGCGTAAACCCATTGACTACGACACATTGCTGACCAAGTCACTGGTGCTGGGTAAGGCGTTAACCCGTTTTAGCCACCGTGGTGAATACGTGGGCATACTCATGCCCGGCGCATTAAGTACCGCCGTAACTTTTTGGGGACTGCATGCCTATGGGCGGGTCCCGGCCATGTTGAATTTCACTGTCGGTGCCAACGGTATGATTTCGGCGTGCGAGACGGCGCAAATCAAGACGGTGATTACCGCCCGGCAGTTTGTTCGCACCGCCAAGCTGGATGACGTGGTTGATGAGTTATCCCGTAAAGTGGACGTGCTGTACCTGGAAGACATCGCCGCGCACATTCCGTTATGGACCAAACTTCGGAGTTACGTCATCGCCAGGTTTGATTATGGTTTAAAGCGCCGGCATCGCCAGCGCGGGGTATCACCGGATTCACCTGCCGTCGTGTTATTTACCTCCGGTTCGGAAGGTACGCCCAAGGGCGTGGTGTTATCGCACGAAAACCTGCTGGCCAATATGAACCAGATAGCCGCCCGGGTGGATTTTAATTCCCAGGATGTGGCACTGAATTCCCTGCCGCTGTTTCATTCCTTTGGCTTAACCGCGGGAACGCTGCTGCCCATGTTGTACGGTATGAAAACCTTTCTCTATCCATCTCCCTTGCACTACCGGGTGATTCCCGAAATCGCCTACGACATTAATGCAACGATTATGTTTGGTACCAATACCTTTCTGGCCAACTACGCGCGTTTTGCCCATCCCTACGATTTTTATAGTGTGCGTTATGTGTTCGCCGGCGCGGAAAAGTTGAAAGATGAGGTGCGAGATATTTATGAGAGCAAATTCGGGGTTCGGATTTTTGAGGGCTACGGCGCTACCGAGGCCAGTCCCGTTGTCGCCGTCAATACACCCATGGATAACAAGCCGGGTACGGTCGGTCGTCTGGTACCGGGTATGCAACTGCATCTTGAGCCGGTGCCGGGTTTGGACAAGGGCAGGCGTCTTTATGTGAAAGGGCCCAATATCATGTTGGGTTATCTGTTACACGATAACCCCGGCCAACTGGTTTTTCCCGACACGGAGTTTGAAGCCCGTTGGTATGACACCGGTGATATTGTCAATGTTGACGCTGAAGGGTTTATTCAGATCAGTGGGCGTGCCAAGCGCTTTGCCAAAGTGGCCGGGGAAATGGTTTCCTTAACGGCGGTTGAGGCGTTGGCCGGCAAGGTGTGGCCGGATGCCCAGCATGCTGCCGTTGCGGTACCCGATGAGCGCAAGGGGGAACAAATTATCCTGATGACCACGCACAAGGGCGCCGATCGCAATACACTGGTTCACCAGGCCCAGCACGACAATATTGGCGAGATTAACGTCCCGCGGAAAGTGATGGAGGTGGTAGCTGTGCCGGTATTGGGTACAGGCAAAACCGATTATGTGACCGCCCAATCCATGGTGGAAACGCCGTCATGAACAGGGATGTGTTTTCATTATTAGTCGCGCAGTTTCTCACGGCATTCGCCGACAACGCTTTATTGTTTGCCGCCATTACCATGGTGTTGCAACTGGCTGAACCGGCTTCCTGGTATGTTCCTGCATTGCAGGCATCCTTTTTGGTGGCCTACGTGGTGTTGGCGCCCTGGGTGGGACCTTATGCCGACTCCCGTCACAAACCACGCGTATTAACCACGGCCAACGCTGTTAAGGCAGTGGGAGCCAGTATGATGCTGTTCCAGGTGGAGCCTTTATTAGCCTATGCGGTTGTTGGCCTGGGTGCGGCGGTTTACAGTCCGGCCAAGTATGGCGTGTTGCCTGAACTGGTCAGCGCCGATGAACTGGTTAAAGCCAATGGCTGGATTGAAGGTTCAACAATACTGGCAATTTTGTTGGGCAGTGTTATCGGATCGATATTGTCCAACTATTCCATTGATGTGGCGTTAATGGTGGTGATTGCCAGTTATGTGTTGTCCGGCATCATGACGCTGCTGATTCGAAAAACACCTATTGTCCTGCAGCATTCCATTCGCGCATTACCCACTTTTGTGACCAACATGCGTCGGTTGCTATCAACGCCACGGGCGCGGTTTGCCACTTTGGGCGTGAGTTTGTTCTGGGCCGCGGCAACCGTGCTAAGAGTCTTACTGGTCGCATGGGCGCCGGCGGTGTTATTTATGACCAATACCACTGACATTGCCTTTTTAACCATGTTCGTGGCCTTTGGCATTGCGATTGGGTCGGTGCTGGTGCCCAAACTGATACCGCTGGCTTTTCTAAGGCGAGCCCGCCTGGCGGCGTACGTGATGGGTGTGACTATCGTGGGTTTAAGCTTTATCGACAATATATGGGGTGCGCGCATTGCCTTGTTGCTGGCCGGTATTGCCGGCGGTATGTTCGTGGTACCCATTAATGCCTCGCTGCAGGAAATCGGACACCAAACCATTGGCAGCGGCGCCGCGGTGGGTATTCAGAATTTCTTTGAAAACTTCGCCATGCTGGTGGCGTCCGGTTTGTATGCCATTGCCGCCGGCGCGGGGGCAGGGCCGGTGAGTACTATGTTGGTGCTGGGTATCTTAATCATGATTGCAACAGCGATAGTGTCGTGGCACTTGCCACCGGACACTGGCAAAATCGATACTGCATTAAAAGATTAATGCAGAGACTTTGATTTAGTTTCTTGCCGGTGTATAAAAACACGGTAATTAGTAGAGTGGGTATTACCCACCTAATGACAAATTGACTTTCTAACAGGTGGTGGGCGGTGCCCACCCTACCCATACCAACGCGTTGGTGTGTAGTTAGTAGGGTGGGTATTACCCACCTAATGGCAAATTGACTTTCTAAC
>JASFMT010000299.1:0-5183 GCA_050117455.1 Gammaproteobacteria bacterium
GCTCTTGAACTGTTTATACGATAAAAACCCGAATGTTGATAATGGTCACGGAATTTTTATTCCCGAATCCTTAGCATGTGCATCCGTTGTTTCCCGTGCGACCAAATGCATCAATCACAGGGAATCAACCAGGCCTTTCGTACAGTTTCTTTTCTTAATTCCGCGAGTTGATAATCAACTCAGATGTGCGGCCCGGATTCAAAACATAAATATTTCTTACTCAACGAATAAGTATTCGTTGACCGTCATACTTCGACTCAGTAAAGGAGGCTCGCAATGGAAGAACCAAAACCAAGCCCACAACATTTCAAAGCTCAACAATCCTCATCGCAACAACTCACATCTCGACAACTCACATCGCAACAGATAAGGCGCCGCGCTGCGGAAATTATTCTTGAACAGGATGCGATAGAAAACCAGCCCAGTCCTGTACCGGTTTTTCAGGAAAATATCGCAAGACAACAACCGGTTGTGGAACGACCGTATAAACAACGTCCGCCACGCTATAGCGGATCCATCATTGTTCGACTGTCGCAGGAAGTGAAGCCGGCGGCAAAAAAATGCAAGACTTTGCGCGATTTGGCAAAGGACCAACATTTGCGGGGACTGGAAAAAATACTGGACGAATATGATTTATCCGGGTCGATGCCTTTAGTCAAAAGTATTGATGTGGACAAAATCCTGGCCATGGAAAAGGAAGCCACCCGATCGCAGTTTCCGCCGCTCAACAGCTTGACATCCTATTGGCGAATCGACGCGAGGGAACATTCTGATCAGGTAGAGGAAATCCTCCAGCGCCTTAATAAACTTTATGAAGTAGACAAGGCCAGCCTTGAGTTGGCCGCTTCCGACCCCCTGGTGAATCCCGGTGATGACCCCTATAACGCAACCCAGGACTATCTCGATGCCGCGCCGGATGGTATCGACGCGCGTTGGGCATGGACCCAGAGCAACGGCGAAGGCGCCGGTATTGGCTTCGTGGATCTTGAACAAGGCTGGTTTCCCGGGCATGAAGACTTTACCAGCAAGTCGCCCTCTATCGTTTATGGAGACAACCGCGATGGTGTGGGTACCTATAAAGGTAATCACGGTACCGCCGTTCTGGGCGAAGTGGCTGCTGATGACAACACTCTTGGCGTTGTCGGCATATCGCCGTCGGTGGCTTCCGTGCGCATGACCAGCCACTACGATGCGGCGACTGGCACCACGGGTCATGTTGCCGATGCGATACTGGCGGTGATACCCTCCATGAATGTGGGCGATGTGTTGTTACTGGAAATTCAGCGCAACTTTTTACCCACGGAAACCGAAGATGCCGATTTCGACGCCATCCGCCTGGCCGTTGCCCTGGGCATCATCGTCGTGGAAGCCGCAGGTAACGGTAACGACGATCTCGATGCCTATACGGATGTATTCGGCGACGCTATCCTCAACCGCGCCAGCCCCGACTTTCGTGACTCCGGGGCGATCATGATCGGTGCCTGTGAATCCGCCCTGCCACACAACCGGGCGTGGTTTTCCAATTACGGGTCACGAATTGATTGCTTTGCCTGGGGAGAGAATGTCACCAGTTGTGGCTACGGCGATCTGGATCCCGGTACCGGTGACGACAGCACGTATACGGCAACGTTCGGCGGGACCAGTAGCGCCTCGCCCATTATCAGCGGTGCCGCCATCATCATACAGGGAATGTATGAAGCCAACACATCAACACGTTTATCACCGACACAAATGCGCACCCTGCTATCCGATCCAACCACCGGCACGCTGCAAGGTGGAGGCGTCGCCGGTAGTATTGGCGTGATGCCGGACCTGCAAAGTATTATCAACAATACACTGCAGGTGGTACCGGATGTTTACCTACGAGATAACCTGGGAGATACCGGTGCGGTTCCTGTTGTTGGAGGCATCAGTGCCAGCCCCGATATTATCGTGCGCCCGGCCACCGTCGCCGATCCGCAAGCGTCCTTTGGCCAGGGCAGCGGAACCGAAAACAGTGCTACTCTGGGATACGAGGCGGAAGCCGGACAGGATAACTATATCTATGTCCGCATGAAAAACCGCGGTGGTGCTAATGCCAATAATGTGACGGCGACTATTTACTGGAGTGAAGTTTCCACCCTGGTAACCCCCGACATGTGGAACCTGATTGGTACGACACCGGCGATTAACGTGCCACAGGGTGACACGCTGGTGGTTGCCGATCCGGTCACCTGGCCTTCGGCGGATATACCGGCCACCGGGCACTATTGTTTCGTGGGTATTCTCGATCAACCCGGTGATCCGGCGCCACCGTTGCCTGCCGCCACGGACTGGAATGGATTCCGGGACTTTATTCGCAATCAGAACAACGTCACCTGGCGTAATTTCAATGTTGTGGATCTCGATCCCGACGCCGCGGTAGATTCGATTCAGCTACCCTTTCAAATTGCCGGCGCACCGGACCGGGCCCGGGTGTTTGCCATGGATATCATGCAACAAATGCCCAAAGGGGCAAAGGTCTGGCTGGAAATTCCCATGATGATGGCCAGACTCTTTCTAAACGGCCGCAACCTGGAACACAAGTTTGACCGTAAGAAAGGGAAACTCAACATATTGCTGCCCGCGGTACCTAACATGGATATACCGAAACTGAAGCTTGGTAAAGGCGCCCGTATCAAGGCCAAACTGGTTGTGAAAGGTGTGAAAAAACATATTCAACCGGGCAACCGTATCGCGATTCGTCAGTTATACGAACGCGAGGAGGTAGGACGTGTGACGTGGCAGTTCCATGATCGCAAAAAGCAAAAATGTGAAGTTTAGGCCCCCTATTCAGTGAGCCTTCTTTACTGAGCCGTCGCCGGGGCCAGGAAGCGGCCCCGGCGAATGTTGATGGGACTATTATGCTTCACTGTACGCCAAGACTGCCGTGCAATGACTTTCTCTTCTGCTGGATATCCATTAATAATCCGCCAATGCCACGCTCAATACCGAGTCTCGGTGCACTGACCGGGAAATCGTCGTAACACGCCCCCCCCCTATCTCAAGCGTCCACTATGGCAACACCACTTATTCTGCGTGATTGTTAAACAAGCCGGATCATGCCGCCATACATCGCTAACCGCGCAATTTGCTGATTCAGATCAGCTATATGACGCGCGACGGTAGCGATAAGTATTGCGGATGCGTCTTGCCCGGTGGGCAAACCGATCAAAATTCTATATATCATGCAGTTAACAAAACCGTTGGCTGTCATACTTTTTTTGCGGGAAAAATACCGCTATGATCAACTCCATGACACAAAGCCATTTGTCCCTGCGCGTTGAATGTTATGCTGGCCACCGTGGCGAAGAAACACCACGGCGTTTTCACCTGCGCTCCCGGACCGTAGAAGTCGAAGAAGTGGTGGATCAATGGATTGCACCAACCTATCGCTACTTTAAAGTCAAAGGGGATGATAATGGCACTTATATACTACGTCATGATGAGCAGGACAATAGCTGGGAACTGACGCTTTTTGAAAGTCGCCCGAATATGCTCTAGCACCATCGCTGACAACACATGTCGGTTTCATGGCGCAGGTCTTTTATTTTATACGCCCCTAACAAACCAACCGCCGTAGCATAGCGTTACCCGCTTTCCAGCAACCTGAATGGTCGTTTCCGGGTTACCAATACGACTTCACCTCTTCTCCCGGATTAGGTAACCCGGCAATCCGCCAGGCTTCATTAGTATTATTTGCAAACAAGTTATGGAGACAGTGTTTTTCCATCCGGCTAATATGGCAGAAGTATCGAGGCGCGACCGGTCCACCATATTTAAAATACCCATCGCGAAGGGCGCGAATGATCGCCCAATGCGCCTGCGTCAACTCACCGAAACCGTCTCGCGAGGCTATACAGCGCGCCAAGGGTTCGCTCCAGTTTTGCGGATCACATAAATAACCCTCGTCATCAAATCTGCTGGCAGCGTCCACGTCCTTGCTCAACCATTTTTCACAATCGTCATTGCTGAGAGTCTTCATATCGGCATCCGTCATATTTGAATCATGAACATTAGGTAATTATACGTAACTATATTTAACCACATAAAACTGCACGTATATTGAGGCTAATTTATTCACCACGACTATTGCGGCAAATTGTTGCGCTAATCGCAGGGCAATTAGCAACGCAACGTCATCGCAAGAAGGTTTTTTTCGAATGCTACTATTTTTTGTAATGAAACTTGCGAACCCGGCCAGGGAATAGATGATAAACAATCTATATGAGCGCGTATTCCTTTTTATAATCGCAGGTCGATTATGCAGGTCTATTATTTAGTATAGATCATTTTTGGTTATAGACAGGCAAACGAACGGTAAAGGCCTATCTTAGTTCCCTATTTGTTACCCATAGCATACAGCAGGTAGCACAGGTTATCTTTCCAACTTCTAAATGAACTGAACTTTTTCATTGCAGGTAATCACTGCTCAAAATTTGCAGAACACTGTGATTGCATCGCGACTCGCACACCAGCGATTGTATGCCAATAAAGCTGATACACTACTATGCCAACACAGCGACACTTTTAACTTGTGCAAAAACTTTTTTGCCTTTCTCCAGGTTCAGGACCGACGCGGATTTTCGGGTAAGACGTGACAGTATCGTGTCTCCATTGGCATCCAGACACACGGTCAGTTGGGCAGGACTTAATTCTATAATGTCTTTAACTACAACGGGGAATATATTCAAAATGCTGGTGTCTGTTTGGTGTTCCAGCGTCAAGCTAACGTCTCGGGCAAGAATACGCAGGCGAACTGTCTGACCCACTGCAATTTCTGAACGCGCCACTGAAAAACTGCCTCCGCTAAAGCTTAATTCGGTCAGGTGAAACTCATCATCGTGACCTGTTACTTTGGCGTCAATCAATGCCTCAGCCTCCTGGTCGTGAATCAATGATAAATCACTTCGAGTAAACATATCCCCTATGCGACCGGATGCAACCACCCGGCCGCTATCCATCAGCACCAGGTGATTACCCAGCCGCGCGACTTCATCCACCGAGTGGCTGACATATAACACGGGCAAGGCTAATGCTTCATGCAAACGTTGCAGAAACGGATAAATTTCCTGTTTACTTTTCTGATCCAGTGCTGACAAAGGCTCGTCCATTAACAACAGTCGCGGGCTGGCCAGCAACGCGCGGCCCATGGCAACCCGCTG
>JASFMT010000300.1:0-5176 GCA_050117455.1 Gammaproteobacteria bacterium
TACATTAACAGCCCTCGCCTTGACGAGCATGGAAAGGTTCTCCTTTTGTTTGAGTCGATATGTCTAAATCCCTGGTCATAGCAAATCGCAGGGTTTGCGCATAACGCCGAGTGCAGGGCGGGCGCTATTATGTTGCGTTTCATGGTGAAACTTATTTGGTAATTTGTTGTTAATCATAAAAGCACTTTATATCAATTTGCAGTGGCATTGTTTAATAACACGTCCGCGTGTGTGGGTTGAATACGAATCGGGGAGGTCCCATATAACGCACAAATCAACGTATCGGGAGTTATGTGATGCACAAGTATAGAATGTTTGTTGTGCTGCTGGTGATGTTGTTCGCGTTACCGGCCGTTGCTCAACAAGGGGGTATCGAAAACCTGCGTGAAACAGGTAAGGCATTCGCGTCGGTTGCCCGCAAGGTTTCCCCGTCCGTGGTATCCGTTCAAGTGGAACAAAAGCGGACACAAACGCAACCAACGGAGTTACCCTTTGGTGATGATTTTTTACGGCGCTTCTTCGGAGACCAGTTTGAGCAAGCACCCCGGCAGCAGCCCAGGGAAATGCCGCGCCAGATTGCCCAGGGCTCCGGTTTCGTTTTCGCTTCCAAAGACGGTTTGTTTAGCGACAGGACCTATATTCTGACCAATAACCACGTGGTGCAAGGTGCCGAGAAAATTACCGTGAAATTTCAGGATGGCCGCGAGTTTGATGCAGAAATTAAAGGTAACGATCCCAAATCCGATGTCGCGGTGATTGAAATCAAGGAAGGCGGCTTGCCGGCCCTGAAATGGGCGGATTCATCCAAACTTGAGGTGGGTGAATGGGTGGTTGCCCTGGGTAACCCGTTCGGTCTGCAGCACACACTGACCGTTGGCGTTGTCAGCGCCAAGGGTAGAACCAGTTTGGGAATCAGTGACTACGAAGACTTTATCCAGACCGATGCGGCTATTAATCCCGGCAACTCCGGTGGACCTTTGGTAAACCTCGATGGTGAAGTCGTCGGTATGAACACCGCAATCTTCAGCCGCAGTGGCGGTTCCATGGGCGTGGGGTTCGCTATCCCCAGTAATCTCGCTAAAAATATTGCCGAACAGTTGATTAAAGCCGGTGAAGTGGTACGCGGTTTCCTGGGTATCGTGATCCAGCCACTGACCAAAGAATTGGCGGAGTCATTCGATGTAGAGCAATCCAGGGGCATATTGGTTGCCGAAGTGTCAAAGGATTCGCCGGCGGCAAAGGCTGGTCTTAAGCAAGGTGATATCATTACCCAGTACCAGGGCAAGCCGGTGAAAAACATCGGTGATTTTCGCAACCGTGTTTCCCTGACCCCGCCGGGCAGCAAGGAAAAAATCACGGTGATTCGTGACGGAAAGCGCAAGGAGATCAATGTCACTATCGGTGAGTTGTCAAAAGCGGAGATGGTCGCACAGGGGCCGGGGCCGGCATCGGAAAGCCTGGACGAACTGGGTCTGACCGTACAAACCATCACCCCGGAACTGGCGAACCAGTTTCATGTTACCGCTGGTAAAGGTGTTATTGTCTCGCAAGTGAAACGCGGTTCCGTGGCGAGCATTGCCGGCATCGATACCGGTGATGTGATTCTGCAGGTAAACCGGCAACCGGTAAACAGCGTTGCGGCGTTTAACAGCGCGGTGCGAAAAAGTGACAACAAACGGGCGCTGTTGCTGGTTCGATCCGGCGATGCGCAACGCTATGTTGTTTTGAACTGGTAGCGCCATCGAATAAACATACGCAGTCCGCAGGTTGGGGGATAAACCCGACCTGCGGACTATTTTCCTGCTATTCGCCTCCCGTCAGCGACCACTTTATGGTGGTTGAACCGTTACTGATTTAGCGGATCTACTAACCACCTGATCAAGCGCAATGCATCCCCCAATATTGCTGGTACAAGTAAATAGTGATTCGATAGGTAACAGCGCTACGGTTTTAATTGAAATTCGGGTGGTATTTTAAGGCGTTATGGGCGCGTCCCGGGGCAGGAGTATTTAATGGACATGGTCAATAAAGAATCAAATTCGCGACCGGAAATTGCCGAAACCCTGGGGGTAGGCCAGCACTCGCAACGGCATCGGCGGTTGCGTTGGGTTGGCGGCACCGTCGTGGTTTTGTTGCTGTTGGCGGGCATTTATATGATATTTGTTCCCGCTGATGCGCCTGCATATCGTTACGAAACCGCCGAGGTGAAAAAGGGTGATCTCACGGTCACGGTGACAGCCACCGGCACGGTGCAGCCAGTGAACCAGGTAGACGTGGGCAGTGAAGTGTCCGGCACGATTAAAGAAGTTGCCGTGGATTTTAACGACCGCGTCGAGCGTGGCCAGGTGTTGGCGCGGCTGGATACCGATCGCCTGAAAGCGCAAGTTATCGAAGCGCGGGAATCCCTTCAGTCGGCCAAAGCTAAACTGGAGGAGGCCAAAGCCACCGTATTGGAAACCCGGCTGCGGTTTCAACGCTGTGAAAAACTGTTTGCTCGACAGCTTTGTTCCGGCGAGGATCTAGATACTGCACGCGCGTCGCAGGCGCGGGCCAGGGCCGCGCAAGCCAGTGCGAAGGCACAGGTTGCGGTGGCGCAAGCGGCGTTGGGAGCCCGTGAAACGGATCTGGCCAAGGCAGTAATCCGTTCGCCCATCGACGGCGTCGTGTTGAAACGTCAGATCGAACCGGGCCAGACGGTGGCGGCATCGTTACAGGCGCCTTTGCTTTTTACCCTGGCAGAAGATCTCAAGAATATGGAGTTGCATGTTGCGGTGGATGAAGCGGATGTGGGTAAGATCGAAGAGGGGCAATCGGCGGTCTTTACCGTGGACGCTTATCCCGACCGCACATTTCCGGCAAAAATTTCCCAGGTTCGTTTTGCACCACAAACCATCGAAGGTGTTGTAACCTATGAAACGGTGTTGTCAGTGGACAACTCGGATCTTTCGTTACGCCCCGGCATGACAGCTACCGCGGTCGTCACCGTGCAACAACTTAATGACGTTGTATTGATTCCCAACGCGGCGTTGCGCTTCATGCCGCCGGTGACGCAAACCACCAAAAGCCGCAGCGCCGGTGGACTGTTCGGCGCAATCTTTCGCCGGCCGCACCGGGACCGGCGCCAGCCTGAAACCACTACCGGCAAAAGTCAAAAAGTCTGGATATTACAGGACGGGCAACTTATCTCCCTTGCAGTAAAAACCGGCCCCAGTGACGGCAGGCTTACACAAGTCGTGGAAGGCGAAATAGCCCCGGACCAGGAAGTTGTCACTGACGCGGTCAGCATCAAAAAATGAATGAGCAAACTACTGTCACTACAGCGCCGTTGATTGAGCTGCGGGATATCACCAAGGTATATGGCAAAGGGCAGGCCGCCATGCATGCCTTGCGGGGAATCAACGTCGATATCAAACGCGGCGAATTTGTGGCGATGATGGGCCCCAGTGGTTCCGGTAAATCCACCTGCATGAATATACTGGGTTGTCTTGATGTACCTACCGGCGGTCAGTATTTGTTTGAAGGTGTCGATGTGGCAACGTTATCGCGTAATCAACGGGCATTGCTTAGACGTCACTATATTGGATTTGTGTTTCAGGGATTTAATTTGCTGGCTCGTACCTCGGCGCTGGAAAACGTGGAACTGCCCCTTGTTTATCGCGGAACGCCAGTGGCGCAACGCCGTGCCCGTGCACGGCGCGCATTGGAGCAGGTAGGCCTTGCCGGCTGGGAAGATCACTCACCGTCTGAACTTTCCGGCGGCCAGCAACAACGGGTGGCCATTGCCCGTTCCATTGTTACCGAACCCGACGTGCTGCTGGCCGATGAACCCACCGGCAACCTGGATACCGCGCGCAGCCTGGAAATTATGGAACTGCTGTCACAGTTCAATCGCGAGCAGGGTCTGACAATAATCATGGTCACTCACGAAGCGCAAATGGCCGAGTACGCGGGACGTATCGTGCATTTTCTCGATGGCTTGATCGTCAACAGTGTCGAGCAGGGTGACAGCCAACGCGAGCGGTCTGAAAGGTACCACAAGGAGAGTGCCAGCTAATGTTGTGGAATGCACTGTTACTGGCATTGCGCGAAATCCGCCGTAACCTGATGCGTTCGGCGCTCACCATGCTGGGTATTGTTATCGGGGTGGCGTCGGTGATTATCATGGTCAACCTGGGCAGTGGCGCCACCGTGCAGGTGTCGCAACAAATCGCCAGCCTGGGTAGTAACATGTTAATGGTGCGTACCGGCCAACGTCTGGGTTTTGGCCAACGATCGGAAGCCAAGTCCTTTGACATGGATGATGTGCAGGCCATCGGCCGCGACATTGGCGGAATCGCTGCCGTTGCGCCGGTTGCCTCGCAGCCTACGGTCGCGATTTATGGTAACCGTAACTGGTCCACCACCGTGACCGGCACCAACAATAGCTATTTTACCGTGGGCAACTGGAACCTGGAGCGGGGCCGTGAATTCAGCGGCAGCGAGTTACGTTCCGGTGCCGCTGTATGCATCGTGGGCGATACTATTCGCAAGGAACTGTTCGGCAACCAGGACCCCATCGGTGAAAAAATCCGCCTTAACAAGCTATCCTGTCAGGTGATCGGACTTCTTGAATCCAAGGGGCAATCGCTGGGTGGCCGGGACCAGGATGATTTCGTGGTAGCACCACTGCGTACGTTTTGGCGACGTGTCGCCGGTGACCAGGACATTCAACTTATATATGTTTCCGCCAAGGACGGCGCATCCACCACCAAGGTTAAACGGGATATCGAGGTGTTGATGCGTGAACGCCGCCGCATATCCGCCAATGAAGATGATGACTTTAATGTGCGCGACATGAAGGAAATTGCCGAAGCGTTAACGGGCACTACCCAGGTATTGACCACCCTGTTGGGTGCTGTTGCCGCGGTGAGTTTATTGGTGGGCGGTATTGGTATTATGAATATCATGCTGGTATCGGTAACGGAACGTACCAGAGAGATAGGGATACGTTTGGCAATCGGTGCCCTGGAGCGGGAAGTATTGTTACAGTTTCTTGTTGAAGCCGTGGTGTTGTCTTCATTCGGCGGCATTATAGGTATCGGCGTGGCGGTTGCCACGTCATATGGCCTGGCGTCGATGATGAATACGCCGTTTGTGATGAACCCGGGTATTATGGTGTTGGCCTTTTTGTTTTCTG
>JASFMT010000301.1:0-5169 GCA_050117455.1 Gammaproteobacteria bacterium
ACCCTCCTATATCCATATCGATCCGCGCCATCGCGTAAAAATCCGCGTCGATTCTGATAAACCATACCGCTATTACGATCGGCACAAGCGGCGTTTCGGGCCTGCTCCTGATTATGGTCGTGATCACAAGTATGACCGCGACCGCCATCGTGATAGTGATCGCAAGTATGACCGCGACCGGGATCGTGTTGACAGGGATCGCGACGCCCGTGAACGGGATGCCAATCGCAAATGGTATCGTCAATACCAGAAACAACAGCCAGCGCAAGGACGGCATGATAACGGTAAACGTCATAGCGACAAACGCCGCGACTACGATAGAGGTAATCAAAACCGTAATCGTGATAGTGGCGGTAACAGGAATAACCGTGGCGACTGGGGCGATGATGATGGCGGCGATTCTCCGAAAAAGCGCCCCTGGTATCGTTAG
This sequence comes from Gammaproteobacteria bacterium, assembly GCA_050117455.1. Classification (GTDB taxonomy): domain Bacteria; phylum Pseudomonadota; class Gammaproteobacteria; order SZUA-152; family SZUA-152; genus JAKEGK01. The sequence continues at coordinate 431 of JASFMT010000301.1, forward strand.
TTGAGGTAGTTGCCAAGAAACAGCTTTATTCCCCTATTTTACTTAAGGTCAAAGTAGTCGCTACGGTTGGCAGCTTATTGTCAACGGCGCTGTTTCCTTTGATTTATGTATACTAACCTGTTGAATGTATGGCGGATGTTCGTTGTCAAAATAATACTGGCTTTTATGTTAACTTGTTCTTGAGTGTAACAGCTAGTGATTAAAAAATTGTTTAATAATTATTATTACCTGTTTCTATGACTTGCTGATTGAAAACGTTTATAGCTCTTCAAAATTATTGATTCATTATCATCAGAACTTACAAACGGTACGCCGTAAATTGTGTCTAACAGGGTAGTGAATCAACTAATCAACAGGGGGTTATTATGAAGCGTTTTCGCCAGAAATTGGGAGTCGTTGAGAATCTCGGCTGGTTGGACAGAACCATCAGGGTTGCTTTCGGGGCTTCACTGATTTCAATTCCGTGTTACTACTTGGTTACCGGCAGTTTAATGTCGCCGTGGTATGCATTTCTTATGTTACTCGCGGTCTATCCTATTATGACCGGTATTTTGGGCACCGACTTGCTTTATAACATGTTTGGTTTTAAAAGCTGCGACACTTCAGAGCGTAATGTATGCGGTACTTTTCCTTATGAGATTGATGCGGCGTTAGGACGTAAACCGGTATCCAACAGTGATATCGAGCGACGCCTGGAAAATGCGCATCATGAAAACAGTGGGCGGGGCGAGGCAGCTTAAGGCAACTATCGTTTCCTGTTTTGTAAACTTTTAGTATTTTAAAATTGAGCAACACCCCTTCTGTTATCAGAAGGGGTGTTGTTGTTTTACGCGATCTACATTTGTAGCGAGTGTGGCGAGTGTGGCGAGTGTGGCGAGTGTAGCGAGATGAAAGATACCGCCCATCACTCAGGGGATTCAGCTGTCTGGGCCCACAGGCAGACTGTCAGCAAACTTCCAGTGAAGCGACATCTGGTAATTCACTGAGTTCGACGCCATAACGATCGATACCGTGCCAGGGGTCTTTTTGTTGTCCCAGGCGTCGCAGCAGGTTTTTTATGGTGTAACTTTGCGGCCCCAGATTTTTGTTGTCGAGTTCTTCCCAGTTCAACGGCGTGGCAACCGGGGCAGTGGGCCTGGCGCGTACTGTGTACGGTAGTACAGCGGTCTGACCGTAGGCGTTCCGCATCACGTCGAGATACAGCCGGCCTTCGCGTTTGTCCTTGCGCTGTTCCACGGTAAGCTCATCATCAAAACACTCTGCCAGCTGTTGCGCCATTGAGCGGGCGTAGTCCCGAACATCGTCAAATGATCGCGTTGCCTTGAGCGGGGCGACAACATGCAGGCCCCTTGAGCCGGTGGTCATCACATGGGGCGTCATGCCGAGTGCTTCCATTAGGTCGCGCACATGGCGGGCAGCTTCTACAACCTTCGAAAAATCATCGTCAGGGGGATCGAGGTCAAATATAAGCCGATCCGGTTGTTCAATGTTTTTCTCCCGTGACAGCCAACCATGCAGCGTCACGGCAGCCTGGTTTGCCAGGTAGGCCAGGGTGGCTTTATTGTTTGCGAGGACGTGTTCGACTTTGCTGCGCCTGTCATTGGCGCGCGGCGTTTTGATACTGCTGATCCAGTCAGGAAAATAATCACTGGTTTGTTGCTGAAAAAAACCTTCCTTGCCGATGCCGTCCGGAAACCGCTGCAGCGTCAACGGACGGCCTTTACAGTGCGGCAGCATAACCTCAGCAACATCGCAGTAGTAATCGATCAAGTCTCCTTTGGTCAGTTCAGCCTCCGGAAACAAAACTTTGTCCGTGTCAGAGACTTCAAAACTATATTGTCCAAAAGACATTGTCGGCATAATCGCTGTCCTTAGTGAGCTGTTTCCTTGACGACCTGTTTCGGTGATTTGTCATGCCGCAATCCAAGATAACGCGGATGGCGCAGTTTGCCGTCTCGTGTCCATTCGGTAAAGCCGATTTCGGCCACCAGTTTCGGGTTCAGCCAGTGGGCGCTTCGTTCCCTGATCTGGTCCTCTTCTTCAAAGGGGCAGGATTTTCGCGATTGTCGTTTAAATTTTTTGCCCAGTTCTTTGAGTGTTTGTTCGTCGAAGCCGGTGCCGACCTTTCCCGCGTAGTGAAACGACCCATTCTGATAGTAGCCCACTAAAATAGCGCCAAAATGGCTGCGTTCGCCCTGGGGTTCGGTATAACCGCCGATCACCAGTTCCTGTTGATTAACGCATTTGAATTTCAGCCATTTGGTTGAGCGGGAATGGCTATACGTTGCCGTTGCGTCCTTGGCGATGATGCCTTCCCAGCCTTTTTTGCAGGCCTCCTCGTGGTAAGCCTCGCCGTTTTCGTTGCGATGCCGCGTATAGCGTAAGCCATCGGAAAAATTTACCGCCTGCCGCAACAGTTTTTTACGGGTGCGCAGGGGAAGACCGGTCACGTCGTTGTCGTCATAGTAGAGGATGTCAAAAATATAGAAATAGACCTTGACGTTGCTATTCCTGGCATCCTGTTTATCGCTGATACGCATGCGCTTTTGCAATCGTTCAAAGCTGGTTTTTCCCTTGGAAAAAGCAACGATTTCGCCGTCAACGATAAAGTTGTGGTTTTGCTTTGACAATGCGTCCACTATTTCGGGATACGTGGTATTAAGCGTTTGTTGATTACGGGACTTTAGAGAGATATGTTTGCCGTTCACGAAGGCCAGGCAGCGTTCGCCATCCAGTTTGCGTTCGTAAATCCAGTCGCTGTCGGAAAATCGTTTCTCGGTCAATGTCGCCAGCATGGGGCTGGTCCAGTTGGGCATTTTGCATTGGTGCAATTTATCCTGCAGCGTTTCAGGCAGCTGTTGAAGTGGTCGAGTCATAGCAACACTAATCCTCCTCGCTGGCAATTTCCCTGAGGTTACGGCCGGTCTTGGCAGAGTCCGGTTCAGTGCTAACCGGATTGCGGCGGGCGTCGGCTTTGCTGTCTTTCATTTTAATGATCAGCCACTGCGGTTTTTTACCGTTGCGAATGCGCTTTACAGCGTACCCGCCCTGCAGCTTTTTCCCTTCGAGCCACACTTCGAGCAGACCGTCTTTCAAGGCATCGGTCATATTCTTGCGTTGCTTACCTTTGGCGGGTTCGCCGCGAAGATTGCGATAGGTTCCTTTATCCCAGACCATGACTGTACCGGCGCCGTATTCCCCTTCAGGAATAATGCCTTCAAAATCGCCATAGTCAACGGGGTGGTCTTCGGTCTGGACTCCCAGTCGTTTTTGGGACGGGTCGGTTGATAGTCCTTTGGGTACGGCCCATGATACCAGGACACCATCGATTTCCAGTCGAAAGTCATAATGCAGTTGTCGGGCATCGTGTTTCTGGATGACAAACAGGCGCCCGCCCCCGGATGAGCCTGTTTTGCCGCCGGGCTCAGGTGTTTTTTTGAAATTCCGTTTTTGCCGGTAAGTGGAAAGCGAAGTTTTATTACCCATGCTAACTTGGCCAGATATCAGAAACTATTTATATATTGCGCTATTTTATGGATTCTGCATTGTGATTTATCAAAGACACGGTTTTTGTGTGCCTTGCATTAGGTGTTTTCTAAACACCGCTTCGCGCCCGCTGGATATTGTACGTATTTCGAAAACAGCGCAGCGTTCAAGGCATATCAATATTATCACTACGAGTCGGGAATGAGATGGTTTTTACATGAAACCATCATCGGTCTCGTCATTAAAAAACCGCAATGACTGATTGGTGGCTATTGCTTGTTGTTGTTTTGTTTATGGCTCTTGGCAAGGCGAAATCAAGGCGTCTTGGCCATCGGCTGTAACATTTATCGTTTTGTCGTGCCACTGGGTTACGAAAACAAAAGTAACGTTAGTTTTAAATGTGTGATCAAGGAGGTTTCCGCTATGAAACAGCTGAAATTCAAAACCACACAGATGGCTACTTTAGTTTTGGTGATGACCGTATATCCTGCAATTGCCACGAGCGCCCAGCAAGATGTTCAACAATTGCAACAACTGGCTCCCTACAAGGGATATATTGCAGCTCACCGCAAAGAGCAGAGCCCGTACAATATTTTGGGAGGCCCCCTTAATATTCCTATGTTGCATTCTGGGGTATTGGCAAGTTGTTAAAAAAACGGCGAGCTGGTGGACAACAAGCGGCTGGTGCACGGGATGCTTACCGAATACGTGCGTACCGAAGGTTATGAGCTGGGTATGGACCATGAGATCACGCCGTCTAAACGCCATTTCCACTTGATGGTTCCACCCTTGAAACCCTTACCGAGCCAGGGTAAGTTCAAACATGATGCGGTTAAAACCGGTTTTCAGATGCGGTTAAAACCGGTTTTCAATTGCCCAATGGCAAGATGCTGCCATTCTGGCATGTCATGTTTGAAAATCTGCAAGTGGAAGCGGTGCGCCAGCAAATGTGATCGGTTGATGCGTCAATCAACAATGAAGTTTTCCTGAAAAGTTCGGCGGACCATTTTAAAGCCCGGGTGAATGCACCCGGGTTTTATTTTGCCCGGTGAAAATGATGATGTGCCACCGTATTGCACAACGACCCATGCCGATACCAAAGCATACTGGACTGCTGTCCATAGGTGTCACTTTGTTATCGCAGGAGTATTATAAGCGACGCTTATAAGCGAGATTGGCAGAATCGCACATTGAGCCATTGAAAAATATCAATGCTATGTCGATCATAGATGCCTACTATTTATATTATTGAA
>JASFMT010000302.1:0-5163 GCA_050117455.1 Gammaproteobacteria bacterium
TGTCGATGACCCATTTGCTGTAATAGTCAGGCGCTTCAGTCTCGTTGATGTCAATATCCGTATCCTCAAAGCCAAGACTGAAACGGGCGCTGGTATATTCGGTCAGCGGAATACCAAAGTTCACATTGCCACCGACTTTGTTGGTGGTGAAGTCCGCCAGATTCGCTTCATTGGAATCCGTCGAGCGCGAAAATATGCTAAAGCCACGGCTGACACCGTCAATGGTCCAGTAGGGGTTGGTATAAGAAAAACTATAGACTTCGGTGATATCGTTTTGATTCACTTCGGCGCGAATGCGTTTACCGGTACCCAGAAAGTTGTTAAGAGCCACACTGGCATTAAACAGAAAGCCGCCTTCACTGCCATAGCCGAGACCGGCGGTAAACGTGCCAGTAGAGCCTTCCACCACTTCAAAATTGACATCCACCTGGTCCGTGGTACCGGGTACGGTAGGTGTATCCACTTTAACTTCATCAAAGTAACCCAGACGTTGTAACCGCACCTTGGAACGGTTTACCAACGGCGTGGAAATCCAGCCGCCTTCCATTTGCCGCAGTTCACGGCGTATAACTTCGTCCTTGGTTTTAGTATTGCCGATAATATTGATGCGCCGCACGTAAACACGGTTACCCGGATCAATAAACAGCGTTAAAGCCACTTTCTTGTTTTCTTCGTCGATCTTGGGGATAGGATTAACATTGGCAAAGGCATAACCGTCCACACCCAGCCGGTCAACAATCGCATTGGTAGCATCAATGACCTGTTGCCGTGAAAATATATCACCGGGCGCCAGGGTAATCAGTTTTTCAATCTCTTCCCGGCCCAAAATCAGGTTACCGGCCAGGGAAATATCATTGATAAAAAACTGGTCCCCTTCTGTGATGTTAATGGTGACGTAAACGTCCCGCTTGTCCGGGGATATAGACACCTGGGTTGAATCAATACTGAAATTAATGTAACCGCGATCAAGATAGAATGAACGCAAACGTTCCAGGTCACCCACCAGCGTCTGTTTGGAATATTTGTCACTGCCGCTGATACCGGAGAACATGGTCGGCATACTTAGTTCCAGTATGTCCAACAAACGTTGTTCTTCGAATTTGTTGGCGCCGATAATTTTGATCTGGCGAATTCGCGCAGGCTCGCCCTCATCGATATCAAGTTCGATATCGACACGGTTACGTTTTAAATCCGTTACCTTGGACTCGATCTTGATACCGTAGTTTCCCAGGGCAAAATACTGACGATTCAATTCCTGTTGAACCTGGTCCAGTAATGATCGGTTGAATACGCGGCCTTCGGCCAGACCGATATCTTTCAGGGCCTTGGTCAGGTCTTCAGTATTGATTTCCTTGTTACCAAATATTTTGATGCTGGAAATCGAGGGACGCTCAACAATATGAATGACCAGCACGTCGTCGTTACGGGTAAACCAGACATCTTCAAAAAAACCTGTCTTGAACAGGGCGCGTACGGCTTCCGTGGAGCGTTTCGCATCGAGGGTTTCGCCGACTTTCAGCGGCAGATAAGTAAATACCGTCCCCAATGAAATTCGCTGCAAACCTTCGACTTTTATGTCCTCAATGACAAAAGGTTCCAGCGCCATGAGTTTCTGGCTAAACAAAAACAAGACTACACACAACCAACCGCGTAACTTCATTATTGTTTCGCCTCATTATTATTCTTGTTGTCGAGATTCATTATGTCCTGCTTATCGATTAAAAATAATTTATCCGTCGTTCGGTCAGTTTTCAGCTACCCCCGAATAGCCGCTGAATATCATTGTAAAACGCCAATACCATTAGCATGCCCAGCATGACGATGCCCACGTGCTGCATCCTTAACTGGATATCCTCGGACAGGGCGCTGCCTTTGACAATCTCGATGACATAAAACAACAGGTGCCCCCCATCGAGCAGCGGAATCGGTAACAAGTTCAACACGCCCAGACTAATGCTGACGATCGCGAGAAATGATAAAAAGGTCGGCAACCCTTCGCTGGCCGTGTATCCGGCATAGGTGGCAATGGTGATCGGCCCGCTGAGATTCTTGACCGAAACATTACCAACGATCATATGACCGATCATGCGCAATGTCAGCACGGACATTTCCCAGGTTTTCACCGCCGCGGTATACAATGCGGTGCCTACCGGATGTTGATCTATGGATCGCAGTTGATCCGGATAAGGTATCGGTTCCGGCAACGCGCCAATGCGCCCGATTACCCCCGTCTCCGTTTCAAGGGCTTCCGGTGTCAGTGTTACCTCGGTGGTACTACCGTCCCGTTCCACGGTAACAATCAACGTTTCTTCCGGACTTGCTCGAACCAGCTCCACCCATTTTTGCCAGTCATCGACAGGCTCACCGTTGACAGCAACGATCCTGTCACCGGTTTGCAAACCGTCCCTTTGCGCCGCCGCGCCCGCCGTTAATTTGCCAAGCACCGGCGGAATCGCTGGCCGGTATACCTGCAAGCCCAGTTCTTCCAGTAGCCTGGCCTGGCGGTTTTCAGTACTGATGCCATCCACCGGTAACGAGGCGTCATAACGGTTTTGCGACGAACCGCTCTGTAATTGCAAATTAATGACCTCACCTTCCAACGCGGCCTGTAACATAGCCATGCGCGCCGTACCCCAGGTTGGTGTTTGCTCGCCATCCACTGCAACAATTTGATCATTGGCGCGGATGCCGGCGTGATAGGCGATGGATTGATCCTCCACTTCGCCGATAATGGGTTTAACGCCCGGCACACCAACGACATACATAAGTGCATAGGCAAAAATAGCAAAGATAAAGTTAAATACTGGTCCCGCGGCAACAATCGCAATCCGTTTGCCCACCGGCTGACGATTAAAGGCCCGGTGCAATTCTTCCCTGGGTACTTCCGCTTCACGCTCATCAAGCATTTTAACGTAGCCACCCAGGGGGATGGCGGCAACAACATATTCCGTCTGGTCCTCCCCCCCGCGGCGCATCCACAACGGTTTACCGAAACCAATGGAATAGCGCAACACCTTGACTCCGCAGCGACGGGCGACCCAATAGTGACCAAACTCGTGAAACGCAATCAGCACGCCAATAGCAAATACAAATGCCAATACAGATGTTAAAAAGCTGCTCATCATGAGGTAATTTTCCTGGCCGAAAATGCCTGTTGACTTATATATTCCCGGGTTGTATCTCGTGTTAATTGATCTACCGAAATCACTGTTTCCAGATCCCTGGCCGGCTGCGACGATATCTCAGACAGCGCATACTCAATTATGTTCGCAATGTCGGTAAAGGCGATTTCATTGTCCAGAAACGCCTGCACGGCAATTTCGTTAGCGGCATTTAAAACGGTGGAACTGGTTCCGCCGCTTTTCATTGCATCCATTGCCAGCTGCAAACAGGGAAACCGCTGATAGTCCGGCTTTTCAAAATCCAGCCGTGCAATATCAAATAAGTTCAGGCTATCAACGCCCGATTCAAAGCGCCTGGGCCATGCCAACGCATGGGCAATGGGCGTGCGCATATCAGGATTACCCAGTTGCGCTAGTACCGAACCATCGTCGTATTCCACCATGGAATGAATAACGCTTTGCGGATGCAGCACGACCTGAATATGTTTCGGGGTAGTGGCAAACAACCAGCACGCTTCGATTACCTCCAGGCCCTTGTTCATCATGGTCGCCGAATCAACGGATATCTTTTTACCCATCACCCAGTTGGGGTGCGCACAAGCCTGTTCAGGCGTAACAGACTGCAATTGATCCATGGGAGTATCGCGAAACGGTCCGCCGGATGCTGTCAGTAAAATCCGTCTTACCCCTACCGAATCCAGGCCCTGGTTGAAATCCGGTGGCATACACTGAAAGATCGCGTTGTGCTCACTATCGATCGGCAATAGCTGGGCCCCGCTGTTTTCAATTTCGTCCATAAAGATGGAACCGGACATCACCAGCGCTTCCTTGTTCGCCAGTAATACCCGCTTGCCGGCCCGGGCCGCTGCCAGGGTGGGACGTAATCCGGCCGCCCCGACAATGGCCGCCATGACATAATCGACCTGCGGTTCCGCAGCAACCTGCTCGAGCCCTTCTATCCCCGACAGGACTTTGGTTTGCAGCCCCTGTTGCCGAACCTGTTTTTCCAGCTGGTCCGCCGCATCCGGCGCCACCATCACCGCATATTGCGGTTCGTATTGTTTACATTGTTCAAACAGGCGCTCAACCTGGCTGTTCGCGGTCAGGGCTACGACACGAAAATGTTTTTCATGTCGCTGAATAACATCAAGGGTATTAACGCCAATGGACCCGGTGGATCCGAGAATGGCAATACCCCTGGGCGACTCTTCTGACGATCCTTTTTGCATCGGCTTTTCCATAATCAGCGTCTATAAATAGATTAGTTGCCGCTACCAGAATAATAACCAAAGACAAATGACAAACACTGGTGCCGCGGCGGTTATGCTGTCAATGCGATCCAGTATTCCGCCATGGCCCGGCAAGATAGCGCCACTGTCTTTCAGACCCGACTGTCGCTTATATAGACTCTCCGTGAGATCGCCTAACACGGAAAACAGGGCAGTCAATACCGTAACGACCACGAACAACATAACCGCTTCCCAGCCGGAATTGGCAAAATTAAAAAACCACGCACAGATAAACGCAAACGCTGCGACACTCAACAATCCACTGATAACACCCTCCCAGGTTTTACCGGGACTGACGTTAGGCGCAAGCTTGTTAGTACCCCATTTTTTGCCACCAAAATAAGCACCGCTATCGGCAACTGCCGTGGTACCCAATAAAAACAACACCAGATAGGCTCCCTGCAACGAACTGCCGTGTAGCGTAATCAACGCCAGCCAGCAGGGTACGATGACAAACATTCCTGCCAAACCGGTAACCAGGGGATTTTGCCGGATCCGTGCATAACGCGGGTATAGCACCACTAGCACCATGGCAACCACCCACCACAGCAGGGCAACAACCAGTACCGCGATAACATTTTGCAATGTGTCACTGATGTAGACCCAGCTAACAACCAACAACGCAAGAACAGCTGCGGTATAAAGCAGGCGCGATAACAGGGCTTGCAGGCCAACAAATCTGCTCCATTCCCAGCCACCAACCAACGCCGCCAGCCCGAAAAAAAGAGCGAAGTATACAGGCGGCAACCATA
>JASFMT010000303.1:0-5159 GCA_050117455.1 Gammaproteobacteria bacterium
TCCTCGATTGCGCAAAGGCATTGCTTCCTGGCAGGAACTGGAAACGGCCTTCGCCTGGGCGGTGAGTCAGTCGGCCAACGGCCAGGTATTTGTGGAAACCGATGGCCGCGCGCACGCGAACCCCACTCGCATGGACACGATCGGTCTGGCCGCGGAATACCTGGTTAAAAAACTTTTATCCTTGTGCCCGGCGTGCGGTACGCCGGGCTATTGGATCGTAGACCGCATCGCCGGCCTGCCCTGTGCAATGTGTGGAAAACCGACCCGGGAAACCAGCGCCGAAATTTACCAATGCCGGAAATGCAATCACCACGAAGAGCGATCTATCACGGAACGTCCATACGCCGATCCCGGTTGTTGCGACGTGTGCAATCCTTGAAGCCGGAGTCAGTCAGCACATAGCATAGATAAAACCTGCGAAATCCAGGATATATTGCAACGCATGCAACTAACCATCCCGGATTCCGTGGAATTTTTATCCTTTAGAGTGCTTCATCCAGGCTACTTGCCAATCAAAACCACCGCGCCGTGTGATGCTGTGATAACCGCATCCTACACCAATACCCACCAGACCATCCCTGCCCTTGACCCTGGTCAATGGCGTATAGCATTTACTCATATAACCTTTTATAAACAATAACTTTAATTTTGCAGCACCGGCCTTTAAAAAACAGACCGAAAGGATCAATCCATGGAAGACGTATTCCACTATGCCGATGAACTGGGCCCTTCCAAAAGCATTCATGTCTATGAACCCTCGGTGAAAATGAAAGCCATCCTGGTGGTGGACAACGTTGCAAAGGGGCCGTCCATCGGTGGCATCCGCATGACAAAAGATGTAAGTAACCAGGAATGTTTCGGGCTGGCACGCGCCATGGCCTTTAAAAATGCCCCCGCGGGTTTACCCGATGATCGTCTTCCTGATCTTCGCGACCCTTGGTGTAATCTTTGGAGTTTTTCGGCAAGAAAGGCTGCTCGGGTTGCCCCTATCGATGCGTTACGTATTGAATAATTTACTCTACAATGTAATGCTGCAAACGCTTCTAGTGGCAGGAATCATTTTTATTTTCCCCTCCACGCTGTTTGCCTCAGTACCAACATTAGAGAAAAACGACTATTCCTCGTGGTATGGATATATTTATATTGGCGATAATTTATCCGATTCATCAACTGACAAACTCAGGAGCATCAACTACAAAGGAGGTGGACCGCTGGAATGGGGAATAGGTTTAGGGAAATACATCAATAACACGTTCTCTGTTGAAGGCACTTTCGAATACTGGGGAGAACGATTCGAGAGACTAAATTCACCAATAATTCCTGGTACCGAAAACAATGTTATTCAGGCAGGTGGCCTGGGGCTTTCTTTTTCAGGTATCTATAACTATCACCAGAATGATTTTGGCAGTTACCTTGGTGGCGGAGTCGGACTATTCGTCACCGGTATTCTGGTAACGGAACCTGGTAGTGGGTTGCTCACCACTGAAGGTGCACCATCTGACAAACTATTATTGGGATTCCATTTGAAACTTGGACTGGATTACCGTATTCAAGACGCGCATAGAATAGGTATTGAAATAAAACGCCTATCACTTAAAGCAGATTTTGGCCAATACACCAATGGCGAAGCAGATGTAGGCGGCACATATATTTTATTCATGTATAGACATAGTACAAAATAATCACTAAGCATTCATTTTTTCCTTTTCCAGAAATTAGACGATGAATTTGTAATCGAACAACTAGGGGCAAACCACGGTTTCCAGATGTGATTTACGAAAACCGTGGTCTGCCCCATAAAGCTCCGCAGCAAAATCATCCAGTTCTCCATAACCCAACGAGTGAGCGGTGCGCTCTACCAAAATCTGAATTCTCGAACCGCCTATAACACTCTACCCTCCCCTTGACCCTGATCAATGGCGGATATCCCTCAGTCATATAACCTTTAAATAACAATAATTTTTAATTGGCATCACCGGTCTGAAAAAACAGGCAAAAGGATCGCCCCATGGAAGACGTATTCCATTTCGCAGACGAGCTTGGCCCCTCGAAAATCATCCATGTCTATGAACCCTCGGTGAAAATGAAAGCCATTCTGGTGGTGGACAACGTTGCCAAGGGACCGTCCATCGGCGGAATCCGTATGGCGGAGGATGTGAGCACCCAGGAATGTTTCCGTTTGGCGCGAGCCATGACCTTTAAAAACGCCGCTGCGGGTTTACCGCACGGTGGGGGCAAAATCGTGGTGTATGGTGATCCCAAAATGCCCAAGGATCAAAAACAGAATATATTGCGCGCCATGGCCTCATCGCTGCGCAACGAAGAAGACTATATTTTCGCGCCGGACATGGGTACCGATGAAGAATGCATGGCGTGGATTAAAGATGAAGTAGGCCGCGTAGTCGGGCTGCCGCGCGAAGTGGGTGGTATCCCCCTGGACGAAATCGGTGCTACCGGCTTTGGATTAAGCCACGTGGTGGATGTTGCATTAAAGTTTTGCGACTTTGATATCGAAGGTGCCCGCATTGTGATCCAGGGGTTCGGCGCTGTCGGCAAAAACACCGCACTATTTCTCCGCGACAAAGGCGCCAAAATTGTCGCCACCGCCGACAGCCAGGGCGGTGTTTATAACATCAATGGCCTGGACATCGATGGATTGATTGAATTTAAAAGTCAGGGACAGTCAGTCACCGGCTTCAGCGGCGGCAAACCCATGGATAACGACGCACTCATCGACATGGAATGTGATATCTGGATACCGGCGGCACGGCCTGATGTCATTCATGATGACAACGTTGACCGGCTTAACACGAAACTCGTTGTTGAAGGCGCCAATATTCCCGTTACTCACAGCGCGGAGAAAAAACTCCATGAACGTGGCGTGCTTTGCGTGCCGGATTTTATCGCCAACGCCGGCGGTGTTATTTGCGCCGCCATGGAGTACCAGGGTTCCAGCAAAGGCGCCGCTTTTGAAACCATCGAAGAGAAACTGCGCCGTAATACCCAAATGGTATTGGACAGAATGAAACAGGAGTCCGTGTTGCCACGACAGGCCGCCATGGAAATGGCCATGGAGCGCGTCAAGAAAGCCATGAGCTTCCGGCGTTTTTCATTGTTCTCAACCGCGCCGGGGTTTAAATAAGGTGTATGGTAGAACGATGCGGTTCCTTCGTTCTATGCCTTTATGCCTTTATGCCCTTCGGGTGCTTCGGGTGCTTTGGGTATACCGCATCCTACAAGGCTCCCATGCACGATACGGCCGGGGCGGCAGGTTTCGGTGTAGGATGCGGTATACCCAAGGGGCATAAAAGGAACGCACCGCATCTTGGGTGATATTGGGTTGGTGGCATTTGATGCGGTTACCACCGCATCCTACATCGGGAGCCCGAACAAAGCTCCTTGAAGGGCATAACGCAAGTAGTGTTGTAGTGACAGTGACAGGTAAAAAAACCCCTGGATTCCGCATAACTCCATCCAGGCTATAAGGTGCATTTGGTATAGCACAACACAGGCACATTAATTATGTTCCGCATCCGCTTCCACGGCCGTGGCGGCCAGGGCATGAAAACCGCCAGTCGCATACTCGGCACCGCGTTCTTCCTGGAAGGTTACGAAGTCCAGGACGCGCCTCGCTATGGCGCGGAACGCCGCGGCGCACCAATCTTTGCCTTTGTACGCGCGGACAAACGCCCCATTAACGAGCGCGGTGTCATCAACCAACCGGACCTGGTGGTCGTCGCCGACGACAGCCTGGTACCGGTGCCAGCTGCCGGCGTGTTACAGGGCATTCGCGACAACACGGTCATCCTCATCAACAGCCACGACACGCACGACACCTGGCAACACCGGCTCAATATTAAAAGCCCCATTGTTATCCTGCCGGAAACCGAAGAAGTGGAAGACCGCGCCGAACTGAAATACATCGGGGCGACGTGCGCGGGCGCGGCTGCCTGTCTCGTGGGTGTCATCTCCAAAGAAAAACTCGCCGAGGCCATCCAACAGGAACTGGGCCACCTGGGCAAAAACGTGGTGGACAAAAACACCACCAACGCCATCCACGCCTTTGATCAAATGGAACAACAGGGCGCAACTAAAGTTACCGAAGGCTCTACCATCACCGCACAAGACTATGAAAAACCTGAATGGATTGACTTCCCCTTTGAAGATGCCCGTGTCTCCGCGCCGACGATTCATGCCGGCTTGACCAGTGTCGAAGTGAAAACCGGTTTATGGCGCACCATGCGGCCGGTGATCGATTACGACTTATGTAAACGTTGCTGGTGGGTGTGCAGCACCTTTTGTCCCGACGGCGCGATTAAAGTTGAAGACGGTAAACCGGTCATTGACTACGACCACTGCAAAGGCTGCCTGGTGTGTGTCGCTCAATGCCCACCCCATGCTATCGCCGCCATTCCAGAAACGCAGGCTATCGAAGAAGAGAAACAACAAACCAAACAAAAACCCAAAGACAAACCAACACAGGAGGCTTCAACATGAACCGCCTGCTGTTAACGGGCAATGGCGCCGCCGCCTGGGGCGCACGTTTATCCAGCGTGGATTATATCCCGGCGTTTCCCATAACCCCGCAAACGGAAATCATTGAAACCATCGCCGCGTGGATCGACAGCAAGGATATGGAAAGCCGCATGGTCACCCTGGAATCGGAACATTCCATGATTACCGCGGCGGGCGCGGCGTCGGCCACCGGCGTGCGCGTATTCACCGCCACCTCCAGCCAGGGATTACTGTACGGCCTTGAAATGCTGTACACCGTCGCCGGCTGGCGCGCGCCCTTTGTGATGATCAACGTCTCGCGGGGATTGTCCGCGCCCATTACCCTCGAACCCGATCACAATGACATCCTCGCCGCACGGGACAGCGGCTTTTTACAAATCCATTGCGCCACCTGCCAGGAAGTACTGGACAGCACGCTAATGGCCTATCGCCTGGCGGAACACGAACGGGTACGCCTGCCGGTGATTGTCAACGAAGATGGTTTTTATCTTTCCTTTACCCGCGAACCGGTACAAGTGCCCGATGCCAAACAGGCCCGCGACTTCGTCGGCGACTACAACCCGGAAAACATGCGTTTTCGCGCTTCATCGCCATCAAGCCAGGCAGTGGCCGTACTGGGCGGCGCACCTTATTCCTATTTTCGT
>JASFMT010000304.1:0-5151 GCA_050117455.1 Gammaproteobacteria bacterium
TATGCGCGTATCCAGGGCGTCATGGTAGATCGCAGTACCGTATTGCCCACTTATGATTTTTCGCGGGGTGAACCGAGGGGCAAATTAAAAAAAGCCTCCGACGCCGGTACCTCCCAGGGTGACTGCATCGACTGCAAACAATGTGTCGCGGTCTGCCCCACCGGCATTGATATTCGCCGCGGCCAACAGGAAGGATGCATTACTTGTGCACTGTGCCTTGATGCCTGCGATGCGGTGATGGATAAAATCAAACGGCCACGGGGCCTGATCCGCTATGCTTCGCTGGATGAAATCGAAGACAAACCCGCACCACCTTTATATAAACGCCCCCGCGTGCTGGTATATTTTTCCATTATGACGCTGGCATTGATTGGTATTTTTTATGGACTGGCTCATCTTTCCTCACTGGAGCTTAATGTGCTTCATGAACGCCAGCCCCTGTTCGTCACACTGAGCGACGGGTCAATCCAGAACAAATACGAACTGAAGATACTGAATAAAACCGAGCAGGACATGCGCCTGAACATTACTGCCTCCGGGCACCCTTCCCTGCAGATCACGGGGACGGAACCAATTGTTTCCGCGCCGCAGGGCCAGGTGAGCGCCCACACGCTGTTCTTGCGTATTCCGCGCGAACAACTTGAAAAATCGCGCATCCCGGTAACGATAAAAGTTGAAGATACCAGCAACCCGGAATTCTCCGCCACCTATCAAAGTATGTTTCTTGGACCGAAACGGTGATCGCCATGCCAATGATTGATAAATTGAGAACCCACACCATTAACCTGCGCAGCAACCTGGCGAACCGTTATTCACAATCCAGCCCGCAGGGCAAACGCAATCCCTGGGTCATTGCCTGGTTTGGCATTGTGGGGCTGTTCCTTGGCGCCAATGCAACATTTATTGTATTTGCGATTGTCAGCAACCCCGGCCTGGTGGTGGAAGATTATTACGAGCAGGGAAGACAATACGAAGACAATGCCATAAAGCTCATGAGTATGCATGACCGGTTGCAGTGGGAAAGCAGGCTCGAAGTCCCGCAATCGGTCATGCTTCATCAACCGGGCACGTATCGGTTCAGTGCAGTAGATGCTCGCGGTTTACCCATCAAGGATGCCGATGTAAATCTTGTGGCCTATCGTCCTTCCAATGCAGATGCGGACTTCACGACACCGTTACAAGCGGTGGCACCCGGATTGTATCAGGCGTCACTGAGCTTTCCCCTGCCCGGCGTCTGGGATCTCAACATCAAGGTGCAACGGGGCGACGATCATTATGAGATGGTAAAACGCCTGTCGGTTAAATCAACTGGAGTGCAGGATTAACGTATTGTGAGTTCAGCTCAATCATTAACGTTAAGCGGGAACATCGACGCACGGGCCAATGATGTCTGTTTTCATTGCGGCTTGCCCAATCCGCAACATTTGTCATTTACCCAAAGCATTCATGGCAAACAACGAAAGTTTTGTTGTCCCGGTTGCCAAATGGTTTGCAGCGCCATATACGATGCTGGACTGGATGGCTTTTACGACCGCATGCCGGGCAACAGCACCCTCGCCCCACCCCCTGACCCGCCCAAAGATCTGGCGCTTTATGACCTGGACGACGTGCAACAGGAATTCGTTGGCGACCTTGGGCGAAAAAGAGCAATACATTTGCTGGTGGAAGGCATTCATTGCGCCGCCTGCGTCTGGCTGATCGAGCGCGCACTGCATCAACTGCCCGGTGTGCTTGAGGCGCGCGTTAACCTGGCGGGAAAGCGCCTGATCGTCAGTTGGGATAATGAGAAGACAGAACTGTCGGCGATTATTCATCATTTAACCCAAATCGGTTACGCGGCGGTTCCCTACGACCCGGAAGTTGCGGAAAGCAAACTGAACCGGCAGAACCGCACATTGCTATTTCGTATGGCATTTGCCGGGTTCACCATGATGAACTTGCTGTGGATTTCCATTGCGCTGTATAGTGGCGCCGACAGAGGTGAGTTTCGCACCCTGTTTCATTGGGTGGGGTTTGCCCTGGCGACACCGACCCTGCTGTATTCCGGCTATCCGTTTTTCCGCAACGCCTCGACTGGTCTCAAGCAATTTCACCTGACCATGGACCTGCCCATAGCCATTGGTGCGGCGGTCACCTATCTCTATTCCGTTTATATCACGGTCGTGCAGCCACAGGTGGGAGAAGTGTATTACGATACCGTGGTTAATTTTTTATTTGTGATTCTGGTTGGCCGATATCTTGAGGCTATATCAAAGCGCCAGGCAATTTCCTCGACACAACGCTTACTGGAATTACAGCCACGGGGCGCAACGGTGATACGTGATAGCGAAGAAACACTGCTACCGGTTCGCGCCATTAAAACCGGAGAAACTGTTCTGGTTAAACCCGGTGATCGCATCCCGGTGGACGGCACCGTTATGGAAGGCAGAAGTATCGTGGATGAATCCATGCTCAGTGGTGAAGCCAGTCCCGTTGCCAAATCCGTTGGCGAACACGTTGCTGCGGGTACCCTTAATGTTGGCAGTGCGTTGACGATTAACGTGGAAGGTACCTTGCGAAATACCTCACTGGGACGCATTATTCACCTGGTGGAAGAAGCCCAGGCTTCCAAAGCCCCCATCCAGTGTACCGCTGACCGCATCGTGCCCTGGTTTGTGGCCACCACCCTGGCACTTGCCAGCATTACCTTCAGTTACTGGCTGAATACCGGTGTCGAAGTAGCACTCATGGCTGCTACTGCCGTACTCATTATCACCTGTCCCTGCGCCTTTGGCCTGGCAACGCCCATGGCTATCGCTTCGGCATCAGGCCTGGGAGCGCGCCGCGGCATCCTGGTGAAAAACGGTGCGGTGTTGGAAACGTTATCGCATATTGATCACGTTGTCTTTGACAAAACAGGAACATTGACCGAAGGCCGCATGCAGGTGGAATATATCATTCCCGGTAAATCAACAACGGAACAGGATTTACTGGCGCTTGCGGCCGCCGTCGAAACCTTTTCCGAGCACAGCATTGCCAAAGCAATTCACGGTGCAGCAAAGGAACGCCATCTGGCGATACCCGTGGCAAAAAACGTTGAATCACATTCCGGTTATGGCATTAAAGGTACCGTCGGGAACCGCACTATTGTCATTGGCAATTATTCCTGGCTCAGGCGAAACCACATTCACCCCACCGACCCACTACAGCTACTGGCCTCTCATTACGAAACCGCTGGCAAAACCTGTGTTCATATTGCCGTTAATGGAACCGAAGCTGGATTAATTGCTATCGCCGACCGGCTGCGCCCCGATGCGCGGGCATTAATCAAGGCGCTGCACGCGGCAAACATCGATACCACCTTGTTGAGCGGGGATCGGCGGCGGGCCGTGGATGCTATTGCGCAACAGCTCGGCGGCATGCATACCATTGCGGAAGTGCTACCACAGGACAAAGACCGGATTATTCGTGAATTGCAACAGCGTGGTGCCCGGGTAGCCATGATCGGTGACGGGATTAACGATGCGCCGGCGTTAATGCGCGCCGATGTGGGGATTGCACTGGGCTCCGGCACTGAGGTCTCCGCAGATAGCGCTGATATTGTATTAATGAGCAATGAACTAAGCAAAGTTCGCCTGGCGATACAACTTTCCCAGCGAACCCTGCGCACCATACGCCAAAACATTAGCCTTTCCGTTATCTACAACATTATCATGGTACCGCTGGCCATGGCTGCAATGATTACCCCACTGGTCGCGGCAATCGCCATGCCCATCAGTTCATTGCTGGTTATAGGTAACGCCGCGCGTATTCGCACCCTGTTCAAGCAAGAGGATAAATCCGGATGAATGTTATCTACGGATTAATTCCCGCAATGATCATCCTCGGTCTGGTGATGGTGGGTGTACTGGTATGGGCGGTTAAAAGCGGTCAATACGACGACCTCGAAGGAGATGCCCACCGCATCATTATGGATGACGACGACCCGTTATTGCCGGACAAATCACCCAACGTCAAGACAGAACCAGGCAAAAATTCGTCGGACACAGATAACACCACTAAATATTGATTATATAAGGCGCAATAATTCGCTAGCGACATTCCACGCAAACTCAAAATGATCATTGCGTCATCAAAAGTAATTGCGACAGCTCAATGATTCTATTTTAACGGCTTAAGTAACTGTGAAAACTGTGATGGCGGTACATATTGCAACACCCCGTTACCCTTCTCGTCCAATGCCACATCCAGGCCTTTATCCGGATACAACCAGTGTGTCATAGCGCTGTCACTTTCTTTAATGACTTGAGCCGGTTCGCCAAAGCGTTGTTTAATCGACGCCTCGTCCAACGTGATTCGCGACAAGTACGTGATGCTAACAATTGGTTCCCGATGGACTGCGCTAATATCCTCACTGTGCAAGGTCACTTTGTGACTGCCGTCTCCCAGGGTACTGATACGACGGCCCCGCTCAAACATTATTTGCAGTTGCTCCGATGTAAACGAAAATCCGAGCACCATCCTGGCACTCAATCCACCCAGGATAAGTTTGTCAAAGTAAGCCTCAATGTTCTTTCTACTACTGTCAGCGGCAGGGTCAAATAAACTGATCTCAGCCTGTTCACCGAAAATCCGTTCCGCCTGCTGCAATGTAGTCGCGCCGAGCGTCAATCCAAATACTTTCGTGGTACCATCGGCTGTAACCTCTATCTGCCAGGGATAGGTTTGCGGCACAGGTTGGTCGGCACCGGGCAGCATGAGGCCAATAAGCAGTGCGATAATCGCAAAAACAGCAACACCAAAGATTATTTTTAGATCCATTTTTTTATTATACTAAATAAAATAACTGACAAGGTTTTAATTTGGCTATTCACGACCCGCTATCATACACGACGGCATTTTTACTTGGACTGCTGGGCAGCGCTCATTGCATCGGTATGTGTGGCGGATTAGTGAACGCCCTTAGCTTCGCGATTCCCGAGCAACAACGAAATGTCCGCCAGGTAACACCCATACTCCTATCTTATAATCTAGGCCGTATCTTTAGTTATGTTGTGGCCGGCGCCATCGTTGGCCTGCTGGGGGGCTGGTTACAGCAAACCGGCAGTGCCGCGGCTTTTACGCTACGCATTGTCGCCGGGTTAATGCTGGTGGCCATGGGGTTTTATCTTG
>JASFMT010000305.1:0-5139 GCA_050117455.1 Gammaproteobacteria bacterium
ATGGTGTTTTCTCCTGTCCTTAGAGTAACCTCTGGTCATAGTTCATCGAATAACGCCATTGAGACCAAAACCCTCTCAACGCATTCACTGTACATGACGGCGTTTACAGGAAAGTTAACGGGCAGGACCGGTGATTACATCGCGACGGGTAACCCACAACATCTTTGCCGGTTTAGTCGCCAGCAAACAGCATGTTACAGGCATTTTTCGTGGATAATATGGATAACAACAACGGACTAAAATGATTTCAATTTTCTGGTTGGCAGCAAAACAGACCGATACCAATCGGTCTTTACTCGGCCTTATCAGTGTTATTGCTGAGCAACCGCTGCAGGATGGATTGCAGTTCGTCGACACTCATATCGATGTGCTCCACCACCCGGCCGTATAACATGGCGGTGGGGACATTGCGACCTCCCCGCTCATTCTGAATCTGGTGAATACAGTACAGAACGACGCGCTCTTTTCGGCTGAGGCCGTCGCGAACATCCGGCAGGTTGTCGTATTTACCCATTTATAGTGTGTTCCCGAAACTGATGAACAAACCCAATGTACTCATACTGCATCAGGATAAACAGGAATGAATCGCGGCGCAATTCACAATAAAGAATTCTTCATTCACGAAGCCATGGCACAAAGGCCAGTTGCTTCCATTACAGCCCGGCTCCCGGGTAATCATAAGTTACGGCGGCGCTGGAAAAACATCGGTAAGTATCCTATTATCTTATGAAAATAAAATAACTTATTGTTCATCTCCAGCTGAAGGACTAGCATCCAGTGAAAAAATATCTATGTCTCAGTCTGCTTGTGCTGTATGGCTGGTGCCCGGCTATTGTATGGGCAGCGCCTCATATATACGGTCAAATTTGGGTAGGCAGTTCCGGGGCGCCGGCGCAAGGCGCGAAAGTTGACGTGAACTGCGGATCGAAGGTCAGCACCTCGGTGGATGCCACGGGTCAATACCGGACACCGGGATTGCCTAAAAATACCGAGTGTCAGTTATCGGTAACCTATCAAAAGAAACGATCACTATCACTGAAAGTGCCTATTTCCGGCTCCGACGTACGTCTTAACCTGGAACTGGCCCGTTGGAAAAACAACAAATGGTTGCTTCATAAACGGTAACGCCCAGCCCCGCAGTCAGGTACAGTCAACAATGGCAGACGACGGAAACACAGCGAAACAAAAGCGTTCCGAATCAAAAAACGAGGGTGCGGCACGTTACCTGGTGCCACTTCTGGGCACCGTGATGGTGGCCGCGCTGACGGTATGGGTTGACCACAGCGTCTCGGTTCGTGCCGAAAAAGAACGCAATGCCCGCCTGGCGACAGAGCTGTTCAGCCGTCGCGAACAGGCCGAAAGTGAATTACGCAAAGATATGTTCGGCACCATCCTGAAAAGCTTTCTTGATATGGAGAGCGGCCGATCCGCCGTACCCGAAAATTTGTCGGACCGGCTATTAAAACTCGAGCTGCTGGCGCTGAATTTTGGCGATGCACTTAGCCTGGGTCCGCTATTCCAGGAGATCAATCGCGAAATTTTGACGCCGGCGTCCTACGCCGATGACCCCGGTAATATGAAACTCGACCAGGCTGAATTCGTGGACCGCCTGGAAAGTCTGGCAAGGCGGGTGAGCGACCGGCAAGTCGTCGCCGTTGCCGGATCAAAGTTAACCAAAAATTCTTTCAACATTACTGTGCCTTTGGACAAAGTCGTTGAAGAGAACGCCTATCGCTGGCCTGCCGATTATATTGAGAACGAATACCCTGACCTGCCTGATGCGGATAAAAATGAGATCGCTACCAAGGAATCGTGCCTGGAATTGCACAACATCGTTCGCCAGGTTCGGCTGACGTTCAGCAACGCCAGCATTCAAATGAAAACCGTGAAGGTAAAAATTGACATCAGCACCATCAAGCCCACCGAGGAAACAACGAAGCAATGTCGCGATGCGCTGCTTAACTGTGAATTGCCATTGTCACCAAACTGCGAAGTTGACATTGAGTCAAGCGAGCCCATTCGTTTCACCCTGGACCATTTCAATTTTCCAATGATCGACAATGCGTTGCTTTCCCATAACCAGCGATTCGCGACGGTGATTCGCAAGTTCGAGCGCGAAACCAATGAGAAACCCGGCAGCGTCGAACTAAAAAGTGTGTTGTTTCCCGGAGAGTTTGCAAGCCTGCGTGACCGTCCTCAGCTCGACCAGGCAATCAGTCATTTACGCGATTCGCTCCCCAGCAATTAAAGGTGCCACGATATGATGTTTGATATGTTAAGGACGATAATTTTACTGATAGTTATCACGTTCTGTTTGCCGGCGTTAGGTGCCGATGACGAAGCTGCCACAGAGGAAAACACTGGCGAAAGTCAAAGCGACATAAAAGAACAACAGCAAACCAGCGAAGAAAACTGGTACGGCACCCTGGAGCGGTTTAACAAACACCCCATTCAGGTCAAGTACAGGATCAAACAGCAGGCATCCGGCGCCACCAATGCGGAACTCATTATTAATAAGGAAAGTTTCGCCCTTGATGATTTTACCCGCGGCGAACTGGACAACGCGGCGGGTAAATTTGTGCGGTTTAGTTTCAAACCCGGCGGCATCAAAGAGGTTGAATGTTTGCTGACGTTAAGTGATTCAGAATCCGAGGGCTATAGCGGCTTATGTCCGCCTGACGCCGCTTTTGACGCTACCGGTGTCAGGCGATTAACCATGCACCGGGCGTTGGGCGAAACACAAACCGGCGATGCCGCGAGTAAAGACAATATGGACACCACCGACACCGGCGATAACGCAACGCCATAGCCCCGGCAGCGTATCAGCGATCGGTTGGAACGATCAGTTAGTGCGTTGCCTTATCACCCCAGATTTCTTCCAGGCGGGCGTCACGACCGCAATTCCAGCGATAGAACTTGTAACGCACCGGGCTCTTTTTATAAAAATCCTGGTGATAACTTTCATCGCCTTTAATGGGATAGAACGTACTGGCATCCAGAACAGGTGTTACCACTTTCTTATCAGGAAACTGCGCCACCACTTTTTGCCGTGATTGTTCGGCCAGTTTGCGTTGTTTTTCGTTGGCAACGAAAATCGCGCTTAAATAGCTGTGGCCTTTATCACAAAACTGCCCCGTATCATCAAACGGATCCACCTGAACCCAGTAATAGTCCAGCAATTCCTGGTAACTGATCTTTTCCGGATCGTAGGTTACCTCGATTGCTTCGTAGTGACCGGCGTGGTTGCCATTGTAGGTGGGGTTTTTCAACTTGCCACCGGTAAACCCGGAGACCACGTCAATAACCCCCTTGTCTTTCAACTTTTCGAAATCCGATTCCATGCACCAGAAGCAGCCACCGGCGAACACCGCCTTTTCTGATTTCGCAGCCGCATTTGACGTTACCAGGAACAGTAACGTCAACAACAACATAATTTGGCTGAGTTTCATAAATCACCTCTATTTACCGTCAGTCATTTCATTACCTGTTCAGACACAATCCAGCCCCAGGTGTTACAAGCTTTTGGTAGATAAGGCTGGTTCCGGGTGATATTGTAGTGCCTGGATACGCTATTTTGCCTTAAAAATGACCAACTTATCTGCCATCCACTTTATTAGACGAATCAGGAACAAACGATGCCGGGACAATTAGTCATGCACACTTTTCGCACCACCCGGGAGCATACCAGGATGTGGCTACCCAGGCCTGGCCACTATTGCCTGACGCTGCTGTTAGCGGGATTAACAGGCTGCAACACCATTGATGAAATGCTATTTAACGCCGATGTCGAAATTGGCAGGGAGACGGCAGAACCCGGGGTGGTTAAATTTGTCGCCGTAGGAGACACCGGTCATGGCAATGAAGCGCAATGGCAAGTGGCCCGGGCGATTTATAACAAGTGTAACCAGTCGGGATGCGACTTTGTTTTACTGCTCGGTGACAATATATACCCCACCGGGGTAACTAGCGTAGATGACGAGCAATTCCAGACCAAGTTCGAACAACCTTATGCGGATATCGATATTCCTTTCTATCCGGTGTTGGGCAATCACGACTACAGTACCGAAGGTGCCGGACTTGACGCTTCGAAATCATTCTTCCAGGTGCAATATACGGAAAAGTCTTCGAAATGGGTTATGCCGAAACATTTTTATCATTTCATCAAGGCGGATGCCGCATTCTTTGCACTGGATACTAACGCCCAGTTTTTCCACGTTGCCGATGAACAGGAGCAGATGGTCCCAAAGTGGTTAGCCAACACCGACACAACCTGGAAGATTGCCTACGGACACCACCCATATAAGTCAAATGGGCGCCACGGTAATGCCGGTAATTATGATGATTTACCAATCGATGTGATTGCCAACGGTAAATTTGTCAAACAGTTTGCAGAGGATATCTGGTGCGGCAAGGTCGACATATACCTGGCAGGCCACGACCATAGCCGGCAATGGCTTGACGTTAATTGCCAGGGCACCGCCCTGGTGATCTCCGGCGCAGGATCCAGCACCACTGCGTTGCCGGGTGATAATCCCACGTTGTTTCAGTCCAGTAAGCTCGGCTTTCTCTACATACGCATAGACGGTAACACGTTAACCGGCGAATTTGTTGACACTAACGGCAATACCGAATTCACCCATACAATAAGTAAATAGTGTTACACCGGAAATTACAACATTTACTTGTTGCTCCATAACTTCACTCAATATTTCCAATATCCGATCATAAAAGCCGTTCAAGAGGTTTATTAAGTCGGCAAACAGCGGCTTTAAAAATTTTGAACTGGTTCTCACAAACCGGGATTGTTGGTCGAATTTTGCTTTTCTTTTGCTATAAATTAAGAGTTTTCCGATATTTAGCATCCCGGCTGATATCGAAAAACATACTATTACCCTGGCGGTTTACGCAGCGAACTAAGTAATGATTAAAACAATGTCCGTTGAATTGTCGTCGGAAAAAACACAATGCCCAATATCGCCACTCGCCCCTGTCAAACGGGTGCTTTTGTTGGCTAAACGTGAGAATGTCTACTCAGCGTGGAGAAGTTTATGAGAAATCTGTTTTACCTGATAAAAGTATGTTTTGTGACCCTGGTATTTTTAGCTGGATGCTCCAGTACTCCGGAAGTAGTAGAAGAAG
>JASFMT010000306.1:0-5129 GCA_050117455.1 Gammaproteobacteria bacterium
CGGGCGTGCGGTTTATGAGTGTCTGCGCGGCGGACTGGACCTGACCAAAGATGACGAGAATGTTAACTCGCAGCCATTCATGCGCTGGCGTGATCGTTTCGAGTTTGTCGCCGAAGCAATTATGAAAGCCGAGCAGGAAACCGGTGAGCGTAAGGGGCACTACCTCAACGTAACGGCCGCTACTCCGGAAGATATGTACGAGCGTGCTGAATTCGCCAAGGAAGTGGGCTGTCCGATCATTATGCATGACTTCTTAACCGGCGGTTTCACTGCCAATACCGGTCTTGCTAACTGGTGCCGTAAAAACGGTATGTTGCTTCATATTCACCGCGCCATGCACGCGGTTATCGACCGGCATCCCAAACATGGTATCCACTTCCGCGTTCTGGCCAAGTGCCTGCGTCTGTCCGGTGGCGACCATCTGCATACCGGTACGGTTGTGGGTAAGCTGGAAGGTGACCGTAATTCCACGTTAGGTTTTGTCGACCAGTTACGTGAAGCGTTTGTTCCTGAAGATCGTGCACGGGGTGTGTTCTTCGATCAGGACTGGGGTTCATTACCGGGTGTATTCGCCGTCGCATCCGGTGGTATCCACGTCTGGCACATGCCGGCACTGGTGACCATTTTTGGTGATGATTCCGTATTGCAGTTTGGCGGTGGTACCCAGGGTCACCCATGGGGTAACGCGGCAGGTGCCGCGGCCAATCGCGTTGCACTGGAAGCCAGTGTTAAAGCCCGTAACCAGGGTCGTGAAATCGAGAAAGAAGCCAGAGATATTTTATCAGAAGCTGCCAAAACCAGCCCTGAACTGGCCATGGCGATGGAAACCTGGAAAGAAATCAAGTTTGAATTTGAAACCGTTGACAAGCTGGATGTGGCTTAGCGCCAACCCATAAAACGGACAATTAATTCATTCCACAAGTTAAGAGGATACAAAAATGGCAAACCAGACAACGGGTGACTACCAAACTATACAAACGCTGGAAACCTTCGGCTTCCTGCCGCGGCTTACGCAAGATGAATTGTATGAGCAAATCAATTACATCATCGCGCAAGGCTGGACACCGGCAATTGAACATGAACATCCAAGCCGTGCCTTCGATCATTACTGGACCATGTGGAAATTACCATTCTTTGGTGAAACCAACCTGGCCAACGTCGTACAGGAACTTGAAGCCTGCCGTCGTTCCTATCCTGATCATCATATTCGCCTGACAGGATACGACAGCTATATGCAAACTCAGGGCGCAAGCTTTGTTGCCTTTGAAGCCAATTAAGCGGCGCAAAGAAAGGCTGTCGGGATCGGATAACGAGACGTTGATTTAACAAAGACATTGATGCAGTGGAGATAAACATGGCACAAACTGCTACAAAGACTGCGCGCGAAATTGCCAAGGAACGGCGTCGCCTTTCCTATCAAAGTGGCAAGGCGGGTATTCAGAACATGCAAAGCGGTGGCGCGCGGGCAACTGCCGCGGGCAATTCAGCGCCGGCAAATGTGTCGCAGGCAGGCGGCGGTGCAACCACGTCCGCCCGCCAGGCATCGCTAGCTCGCCGCCAGGCCATGTCCACCGGTGGCAAGGCAGCACTTGCTGGTAACGACAGAACCCGTGGCGATACGGTGGGAAGCACCACCAGCAGTAGTGCCGGTAGCGCACCGAGTGCGCCGCCAGCCAGTGAGCCGGCAAGCGCTGGTTCTGAAAAACGCGGTTGTGGTTGTGGTTGTAACGGTGATAAATCAAAGCGCCCTGCGGAGTCAGCGCCTGCCGCGACACCGTCTGCCAGCAAACCCGTCGTGCAGGCGCGTCGTGGCAAGAAGATGGAAAACCCGGCACGCACAGCGTCTAAATCGCGTCGCGTTGCGATGTCATCAAAAGGCAAGGCAGCACTGTCGGGTAAAGGGCCAAGTGCCGCGGAATCGGCTCGCACTACCAATCCGAACATATCCAGCCGCGAGTTGGCACAGGCCGTTCGCGAGTCACGCAGTAAAAAAGGTAAGTGCAAAGCCGAAAGCAAGTGCCGACCCACGGGCCGTATGCGTCCGGGCAAGGAAACGCCTGCTGCAGCAGAGGATGCACCGTGGAAGGTTGGCGCCAGTGAAACCACGCATGGCCAAACGGTTACCGGCACCATGGTGGGCCGCAGTGAAGATGTTACCGGTGATGAACCGAGCACCTGTCGTCCAGTGACTGGAACAGAATATATGGGTGCGGATATCTTTCGTAAGTTCTGCCAGACCGATGCCGTTAAATCGCCAAGCAAAGTACGGGTGACATCAACGGGAACCGGCAACAGGGTTAGCGGCAATGAACTGGGCCGCAGCGCCAGGGTTACCGGTAATGAACCGGGTACCTGTAAGCGTGTCACCGGTAATGAATACGTTGGCGCCGGCCAGATGAAAGAGTTTTGCGGGACGGCTGCCGAGGCAAGCCCTGCCAAGTTCACCAGTTCGGGGACGCGTAAAGGCAAGACCGTTTCCGGTAACAATGTCGGGCGTTCAAACAACGTTACCGGCGACGAGTACGGTTCCAATCGTGAACTAACCGGTACGTCAGTGATGCAGGCAGGAGAGGGCCGTGCACCGGCAAAGGTTGGTAAGAGTGGAACTCTGCGCGGTGGCAGTGTGACCGGAACGATGGTGGGCCGCAACAACAATGTAACCGGTGATGAACCCGGTACCTGCCGCAATGTCACGGGTGATGACTATGTTGGTACGGAACAATACAGCTCGTTTTGCAAGGCAACGCCCAAATATACCGATCGCAAGGTTGGGGTATCGGCGACATTAACCAACAAGACGATAACCGGCACCATGACCGGACGCGACAGCAAGGTCACAGGGGACGAACCCGGTACCTGCAAGGCGGTAACCGGAACACCGTATGCCGGTGCTGAAAACTACAAGGATTATTGCGATACCAGTTCGGCCAGCATGGCCAGGGCGCGTATCCAGCAACGCCGTGCGACACCGGGAATGCCCATGACCGGATTACAACCGGGCATCAACGGCAACATGACCGGCGCTGATAAAGGTGCCTGTGAACCGCTAACCGGTACACCTTACGTCGGCGCGGATCAATTTGCCAACGCCTGCCCCAGTAAACCGGCGGATACCAGCAGTCCGGATTTTCCACAGGCGATTGGTGGAGTCAATGGTAGTGTCCCGTGGGGAAAGTTCAGCCTCAATGCACCCAACCACGCGTCGCAGACGGAAACCGAACACAATGCTGTTACCGGTAGCCGCTATGAGAAAGGTCATATAACCGGCCCGTTCGGTATGGCGTCCGGCAAGGTGACCGGAACAGAAGAGGCGCGCTTTGGTGACGGCAACGGTAGTGCTGAACCGGCGCCCACGTATACCGCGCAACTGGTTGAAGAACGTGTCAAGTCGCGGATTACCGGTGAAGGCCAGGATGCCGGGTTGCGCATTACCGGTGATGACTGGGACCGCAATGAACATGTGACCGGTACCGAAGGCCTGTCAACGACGCGTCGCAATCCCACACGCCGTGGCGGTATGGACGCGATGACCATGGATGCGATGAGAATGAAAGTAGAGAGCAAGCGTAACGAAGAAATGCCGGTGCCCAACAGCAAAGTCACCGGTAGCAGTGGCAACACCGAGAAAGGATCGTTAATCACCTATTCCGGTGGTGCCCGCGGATAACTGATTTAAAGGACGGATAACACAGTATCATGTTAAGCACTCGTCGAAAATTCGAACGCAATAACCGCTGGTCGCAGCCCATGCACCGGCCGGCGGCGCCGTCGCGTTCCAATAACAGCGTGACGCGTCCGCGCGTGCCTGCTGCACCGGCGGTGGGTTTGCATCCGTTAACTAATCAGACCGAGAACCAGCGCCTTTATAACTACGAACAACGTGTGAAAAGTTCATTTGACGCCATCGTGCCGGTGCTGAAGCGTATCTCCGCGATACAGCATGAAGAAGATTTTGAAACCAGGGCACAGACTATTGCCCGCGAACAACTGGGCTTTGACTTGCCGGAAGAAATCCTGGCCGATGCCTGGGTTGACCAGCTGGACATGCGCAAACTGTTTGCATGGTGCGTGTTTGAAACTTATCAACGTTTCTCGGATGAATTTTTCACCACGGACAACCTGATCAACGACAAGGATTTCCAGTCAATGCTGATGGATTGCGGATTTCATACGCTGGATATATCGCCCTGTGCCGATGGACGCCTGGCCCATGTGATCAGCTATGTGTTGCGGTTGCCGTACCGGGAGGTGCGCCGTAAATCTTACGCCGGTGCGATGTTTGATATCGAAGACAGCCTGGCGAAATGGACCGAAACGGAATTTTTGCGATTTCGCGAAGGCCGGCCCAATACCGCGGATGAATCGACGCGTTATCTGAAAACGGTGGTTTACCATTTCAGTTCCGGTGATCCGGATCATGAAGGTTGCGCCGCCCATGGTTCGGATACCGCGCGTGCGGCGCAAGCCGGGGCGGAGCAGTTGCGTGCCTTCCAGGAAGCGGTGCAGAGCAGTTTTTGTTGCGGCGCGTCCATTGACCTGATGTTAATAGGACTGGATACCGATACGGATGCCATACGCATTCATGTAGCAGACGAAAGTGGTGCCATGGATCTCGATAGCTATATCGATGCACAGGAAATTTATGCGGCAACCTTCAATATGAATGGGCAGCAGGCGGCATCGTTGATCGAGGAGCGGGTAAGCGCCGTCAGCGCCAACGTTACAGAAGGGATGGCCAGGTTTATGTGCCGGTTGCTGACCAGTAACATTTCACAAATTGATTATGTGAAGCAGTTTTTCAATGGCAACTATCCGGATATCGGCCATGCGGAGCGCTTTATTGGTGCCGGTATCGGGTTTGAAGAAATTCAGTTACGCAACCTGACATACTTTGCTTATATGAATACGGTTGAAGAGTCCACCGCTGATCTTGACGTCGGCGTAAAGATCTTTACCGGGTTGAATGTTTCACACGGGTTACCGATCCCCATGGTGATTCGGTTTGACTATCACGGCAACGTGCCGGGTGCGCGTGAACGGGCAATCGCAAACTGCAATCGTGTTGCCGACGCCTTGCGTTCCCGTTACTCGGAACTGGCAAAAAACGGTTTGTTGCACACTTTGCTGGC
>JASFMT010000307.1:0-5123 GCA_050117455.1 Gammaproteobacteria bacterium
CGATAATCCCTTTGGGTAAAAAGATGGTCACCACGATAAACAGCGCGCCCAGCATAAACAGCCACACTTCAGGCATCGCGGCGGTAAAATAAGTTTTGGCATAGTTGACAGCGCCAGCGCCAAGGGCGGCTCCGTACAACGTACCTCGTCCACCAACGGCCACCCACACGACCAGTTCAATGGAATTAATGGGGGAGAATTCACCGGGATTAATGATGCCCACCTGCGGTACATACAGCGCGCCAGCGATACCGGATAACACCGCGGAAAAAGTAAAGATCCATAGTTTAAAGCTTTCAGTCTTGTAACCAACGAAACGGGTACGGTCTTCGGAGTCCCGGATGGCGGCCACCACGCGGCCAAATTTGGAGGTTACGATATAACGGCAGGCAAGGTATCCAATGACCAGCATAATGATGGAGGCGAGAAACAAACCGATGCGGGTACTATCGGCCTGCAAATCAAATCCGAGAATGTCTTTGAAATCGGTCAGGCCGTTATTGCCACCAAAACCCATTTCATTTCGGAAAAAGGCCAGCATCAACGCATAGGTTAACGCCTGGGTAATAATGGAAAGATACACGCCGGTGACCCGGGAACGAAATGCCAGCCAGCCAAACACGAATGCCAACAGGCCGGGTATCAGCATGACCATGAGCATGGCAAACCAGAACATATCAAACCCGTACCAGTACCAGGGCAGTTGCTCCCAGTTGAGAAACACCATAAAGTCCGGTAAGTCCGGATTGCCGTAAACACCACGATCACCGATCTGGCGCATCAGGTACATACCCATGGCGTAACCGCCCAGGGCAAAGAACGCGCCGTGACCCAGGCTTAATATGCCGCAATAGCCCCACACCAGGTCCAGTGCCATGGCGAGCAGGGCAAAGGTCAGGTATTTACCCAACAAGGTAACGGTATACGTGGATAAATGCAGTGCTGATGATTCCGGTACCGCGAGATTGCATACGGGGACGATCACTGCAAGGGCGGCAAGAATGCCCAGAAAAATGATTCCGCCCTTGTCGCTGGTAAAAAGTTGTGCGCTAAGACTTTTGTATTGCATGGTCTAGTTCTCCGCAGCCCGGCCTTTTTGGGGAAACAGGCCGCGGGGTTTTTTCTGAATAAATAAAATAATAAACACCAGCACCAGTATCTTGGCCATGACAGCGCCGGACCACGGTTCCAGGAACTTGTTAACCACGCCCAGCGACATGGCGCCTACCAATGTGCCCCACAAATTACCGACGCCACCAAACACGACCACCATAAACGAGTCGATAATGTAGGACTGGCCGAGGTTTGGTCCAACGTTGGTAAGCTGGCTCAATGCCACGCCCGCGACTCCGGCGATACCGGAGCCCAGTCCAAAGGTTAACGCATCAACCCATTCGGTTTTGACACCCATGGCTTTGGCCATGGTGCGATTCTGGGATACTGCACGTACCTGTAATCCCAATGGCGTTTTTTTCAGTACGGCCAATAGCGCAAAGAACACCATTAAACTGAAAATGATGATGTAGAAGCGATTGTAGGTGAGGGTGAACGCACTGTTGATTTCCAGGGCGCCGCTCATCCATTGCGGTGTTTCCACGGACCGGTTTAGCGGTGAAAAGACGGTTCGCACCAGCTGCTGCAAAATGAGGCTGATACCGAAGGTGGCCAGTAGTGTTTCCAGTGGTCTCCCGTACAAAAAGCGGATTACGCCCCGTTCAATGGCGATACCGAACAAGCCGGATACCAGAAAAGCAGCGGGAACAGCAACAAACAGTGAATATTCTATATAATTTGGCATTAATAACTGGACCACATAAGTGGTATAAGCGCCCAGCATAATTAACTCGCCGTGGGCCATATTGATGACACCCATGACGCCGAAGGTGATGGCAAGCCCGATAGCGGCTAACAACAGCACTGAGCCCAGGCTCAAACCAAAAAAGATGGTTTCCATTAATTCATAAAATGAACGCCGGTCCTGGATGGACGTTAGCGC
The DNA here is from genome assembly GCA_050117455.1 of Gammaproteobacteria bacterium. Classification (GTDB taxonomy): domain Bacteria; phylum Pseudomonadota; class Gammaproteobacteria; order SZUA-152; family SZUA-152; genus JAKEGK01. The sequence goes on from JASFMT010000307.1 coordinate 1,997, forward strand.
GGCGGTGGCGGCGGCGCGGATCTCTGGATCCGGTTCCATGTAGCTACCGTCAAAATCTTTCTGTATAACCTTGCTAAGGTTGCTGAAAGCTTCATCTTCGGTGCTGTTGCCGAGCAATTTGATGGCTTCCAGGCGAGTGCTCTTGTCATCGCTGTTGAGTTCCGCCAGTGCAATGACCGTTTCCATGGCTTCCCTAACGGAGCTGTCAGTCTCTTTTTCTATCGCGTTGCGCAGCATGCCGGCGACTTCCGGGCTGGCATCCCGCAACATTTCCTTGACAGCCCCCAGTCGAACATCAGCGTCTTTACTGTTAAGGTTGATCTGTGCGATGGCGGCGCGCAATTGCTTGCGCAGCCGATTGTTGACAATAATTTTCTTCAGCTTGCTTTTCTTTTCCTTGCCTAGCGATTCGCCGCTAATGACATCGGTAATTTCGTAGCCGTCTTCGGTTTTGTCTACAAATACCACGCGCTTGTCGTCTTTGCGATAATACAGGTCGCTGCCCAGCATGTACTTTAATATCTTCAGGATCCGTGGGTCATCCAGCGTCCGTAGCTGTTCGACGGCTTTGCCTTTCTTGCTGAAACTGCGTTGCTTTAGATCTTCCACCGCCGATAAGAATGGATCGGCTGGTGTTGTATCCGTGGCAACCGGGTTCGCTGCATTTGTAATAGTGTCTTCTGCGAGGGATGTATTGATGGTAATGAGTGCGAGGAAAGACAATACGCCAATGAAAATCCATTTTAGATTATTGTGGGAGGTGAATATTGGTTTCATGACTGCATTCTTTTTTAATTTTATATTCGTCCGTTGCGCTTTGTATCATTTCAGTCAGCCGCCAAATTCGCGGGTGGGACCACACTGAGATAGAGTCCCCTTTACATTTCACGCGTGCGTTTTAATTTCAGGTGGCTGCCTGGTTACCTGTTGATGCAGGCCTGTTATTGCTTTATCAGAATCAACACAGCCCTTCATCCGTGCCGATCCGTGGTGAGGGGTAGGGGATGCCAACTATCGGCATCCCCATTCCTCGGTCCTATGGGTAGTTCTTTATAAATCTTATTGCTTTAGTAATTTTGACCAGAACACTTCTTGGTTTTGGTGTTGTAATTTCCGCACTTAATAGGCGCTGTCCAGTCAGCGATGGTGTCCTTGCTGCCGGGTAAAAAGTCAGACCAGGCGTCGCCGGGCACAGTACCTTCAGTTTGCCAGACAATGGCAAACTGACCGTCATCCTGGATTTCGCCGATGAGCACGGGTTTTGTTAGATGGTGGTTCTTCAGCATTTCAGCGGTGCCACCGGTCAGGTTAGGAACCTTGATACCGATAATCGCTTTTGACACTTTATCAACATCCGTGGACTTGGCTTTTTCCGCTGCCTTTACCCACATGTTAAACCCAATGTAAGTGGCTTCCATGGGGTCGTTGGTAACGCGCTTGTCATCCTTGATGTATTTTTTCCAGGCTTTAATGAACTTAGTGTTGGCATCCGACTCGGCGCTTTGAAAGTAATTCCACGCGGCGAGATGGCCCACCAGTGGCTTGGTATCAATACCGGACAGTTCCTCTTCGCCCACGGAGAAGGCCACTACCGGGATGTCTTCCGCGGAAATGCCCTGGTTACCCAGCTCTTTGTAGAACGGAACATTGGCGTCGCCGTTGATGGTGGAAACCACGGCGGTTTTCTTGCCAGCGGAACCAAACTTTTTGATGTCTGAAACGATACTCTGCCAGTCTGAATGACCGAACGGCGTGTAGTTAATCATGATATCTTTTTCGCCAACGCCTTTGGCTTTGAGATAGGCTTCCAGAATTTTGTTGGTGGTACGCGGATACACATAGTCAGTACCGGCCAGTACCCAGCGCTTAACACCGATTTCATTCATTAAATAATCCACGGCTGGAATCGCCTGCTGGTTGGGTGCGGCGCCGGTGTAAAAAACGTTCTTGGAAGATTCTTCGCCCTCATACTGTACGGGATAAAACAGCAGCCCGTTCAATTCTTCGATAACCGGTAAAACGGATTTGCGGGATACCGAGGTCCAGCAGCCAAAAATAACATCAACTTTTTCTTTCGAAATAAGCTCGCGGGCTTTTTCCGCAAACAGCGGCCAGTTAGAGGCGGGGTCAACAACTACGGGCTCCAGTTTCTTGCCCAGTAAACCGCCTTTCTTGTTTTGTTCTTCAATTAACATCAAAACAGTGTCTTTCAGCGTGGTTTCACTGATTGCCATGGTGCCGGACAGTGAATGCAGGACGCCCACCTTTATGGTGTCTTTGGCCATTACTGGTTGAAGTGACACGATCAACAGTGCCACAACCAGCAAGGCCTGCTTTTTAAATGATTTGAATTTCATGGAACTTCCCCTTCATTAAGTGTTCTCTGGAAACGCTAATTCGTTTTATCGTTCAATACGTTCTACAGTTTTTAAAAAACGCCGGCATGCTATATGAGGTAGTCATGCCAGCGCTTTATTAGTTTTAAATTGCTACGTATTGCTTGTCGACAATTGACTGATCACATTCCACCACTTAAATCAAATGACTTGCTGTAAGTGACTTGGAACAATGGATCTTCTTCAACGGTGTCAGTAATATCTTCCATGGCTGTACTTACAGTAAAAGATAACTCATCGATCGGAGAATAAGTAAAGGTAAGGTGACCATAATTACCCTGTGTCATTAATGTTTCATCATCAACGCTCCATTTACCATAAGTAATATTAAACTTCTCCATAAAGTCTAAGCCAAGAGTGTAGTAAATGTAGTCGCCATAATCGACATCCTGTAGCTCATTGTCTACGCTCATATAAATTCCCACTGATACAGGCCCGTATCCGCCTGACAACACAAGTTCAGCGAGGTCTGTGTCACCCAAACCGGTATTATCGCCAAGGCCTGAACTTTCAGGATAAAGGTACCACCAGTAGGAAATGTCATAACTAAAACCACTGACTTCACCACCAAAACCTGCGTACAAATCAGTTTCTGATCCGTTGTTACCTTCATTGCTACCCCAGGCGCCTGCATAAAAACCACTTTCGTGAGAGTAGTCAAGACTGCCACTGATGGCGGCGCTACCGGAAGAAATGTTTTGCCCACGCCATAAGTACATATTAGAAAATGC
>JASFMT010000308.1:0-5119 GCA_050117455.1 Gammaproteobacteria bacterium
ATCTCATTCGTTCCCCCCATTTTCCTTCGAAAGGCCGTTATTATCGGTCTGTTATGCAACCCTGGCGTTGCGGTTGTCAATACAGCGTTGGCCCAGGAGCCGATACCGAAAAATACGGCACCCCAAGCAACGCTGTTTACGGAATTACAGCGCTACGCCAGGCTGGCGGATGCGGCGTATGAGTCACCCTCCCATATTGAAACCGTCACCAAAGAATATGGTTATCAACTGGACCACAGGGCAAATTTACCCGTACATGAAGTAACTTATTATCTTGCTACCAATGATGCTGAACGCCGCCATGTCGTGGCAGTAAGGGGTACCGCCAATGTGAACAATGCCCTGGTGGATATTGATATTCAGTTGGTCGATGATGAACAAACCGGTATACGCTTGCATCGTGGGTTTGCAGCCGCCGCCAAAGGCATTTACGAAAAAATAAAGCCGAAGCTTAACAAAGACTATGAAATCCGAACCACCGGCCACAGCCTGGGTGGCGCTGTCGCATTAATACTGGCGATGTACCTGGACAGTGACGGTTACCGGGTGGATAAAGTCGTTACCTTCGGACAACCCAAAGTCACCAATATTGTCGGCGCTAAAAAATTCAGTGACCTGGATGTATGGCGCGTCGTTACCGCGCGTGATCTGGTGCCGGTGGTTCCGCCACTGGACCCCGTAGATATCAAAAACCTCGACATTTACTGGCATCTGGGTCAGGAGATTATTTTACTGGATGAAACGCAGTATTCTATGACCAGTGGCGTGGAGAGCATGCTCAGGGCTGCCGGTTTTCTTAGCCGGCAACTGACTCAGAAAAATATGCAGCATCATCGCATGGTCAGTTATCTTGCCTTGATCGATCAGAAGCAAGGCAAAGCGCAGTGGGTTCCCTACAAAAACGACTTTAATATTTTTTCTATTTTCGGTAGCGACACCGATAATGCCGACAAAGCCAGGCAATAACCACGCTCAGGTGACAAGAGCCTTTCAGCCGCGTTCGGTGGAGCGTTTACCTTGTTAACGGTTATTATTCAGATGGCCGGTCTCATCGTCTGCGGCGTGGTGTGGCGCATTTTCAAACCCGCCGGCCTGGAACCTGTTCAGACCCGCAAGGTGCTTACCACGCTGGTGTATTACCTGCTGCTTCCCGCCCTGGTGTTGTCGGTGTTGTGGAAAGCGGATCTGGGCGCCCGTTCCCTATATATTGCGTTGTCGGCCGCCAGTGGTGTCTTCGCCGGTATCCTGTTGGCGTATCTGTCCTGCCGTTTTTGCAAGTCACAACGGGCCGAGGCAGGCGCCATCATTCTTGCCATCGCATTTCCCAACGCAACCTATTTGGGATTACCGGTACTGGAAGCGACCTTCGGCGGCTGGGCACGCAGTGTTGCCATTCAATATGACTTGTTTGCCTGCACGCCCATCTTGTTTACTGTAGGGATACTTATCGCGGTACGCTATGGTTCGCCGCAGCAGGCAGAGCCCCGGTGGTTTGGCGAGTTGTTCCGTATTCCCGCCGTGTGGGCGGCTGTGGTGGCCATTGTGTTAAACGGATTTGGCGTTCCGTTGCCGGAACTGATTGACGGCCTGCTGTCACTATTAGAGCGTGGTGTTGTGCCGCTGATGCTGTTTTCACTGGGGTTGAGCCTGGAGTGGAAACGCAACCGGTTGCATTTGCTGCGCCCCTTAATCCCCGTTGTGGCGTTGCGCCTGTTTGTGATCCCGGCAGTGGTTCTAATGGTGGCAACGGCGTTGGGGTTCAGCGGCGAGTGGCGGGCTGCCATTGTCATGGAAGCGGCCATGCCCAGTATGGTGATTGGCATTATTATCTGCGACCGGTTTGATCTTGATGTTACCCTTTATGCAACGGCAGTAACGGTGACCACGGTCATTAGTCTGGTGAGTCTACCGTTGTGGTATGGGTGGCTTGTGTGATGGCGGAACGTTATTTGTCGGCTTAATATCTAGACGATAGCAGCGCCGGTAATCACCAGCTTGTCGTGTTCGTAGGTTAATTTAAGTTCAATTAACATATCGTCCGGCGTTTTGTCATAGCGTGCGGACCATAACGCCAGTGCGGTTTTGTGCTTGCGTAATATGCCCAGTAGCTTTCGTGTCGTACATCGGCCTCGCACCTGGTTGATGCCAATGGTTTGTTCCATAAACAGATCTTCGGGCATAATCATTTTCATGCCGTGGGAAAAGTCCCGGCTGAATTTGGCGTAGTGGAGTTCATGGGCGCCGTCCAGCATGTTCTGCAATAACGGTTCCGCTAATGTCGCAATTTTTTCATCAGTTTGGTCAACAATATTAACGGTCACGGTTGGATAACACTCATTGGCAAGTCAACGGTTCTGTTTTGCGATTGTCCAAGTAAAAAGAGTATAGTTCATCGAGTCATTTCTGTAGCGATGGAGGCGAGGTACTTATGCCGAGTATTCTCATTACCGGAAGTAACCGGGGATTGGGGCTGGAATGGGCGCGACAGTATGCGCAGGATAACTGGCGCGTTTACGCGACCTGCCGGTTTCCGGAGCAGGCCGGGGAACTTCAGCAAATTGCTGATCAATTCGCCGGCGTTTCAATTCACGCGATGGATGTTACCCGTCCGGAGCAACTGGCCGCGGTGGCCGACGAGGTTGAAGGATCTATTGATATTCTGGTGAACAACGCCGGTGTCTACCACGAACGTTGGGGCAAGGATCCCCTGGGCGACATTAATTATGCGGATTGGCAGGATACCTTTAACGTGAACACGCTCGGCCCGATGCGTGTCTGCGAACAGTTCATTAACTTCGTCGCACACGGTCAATACCGGTTGGTGGTGGCCATTACCAGTCACATGGGCAGTATTGCCGACATCACCAGTCCCAATGACTATGCCTATCGTTCCAGCAAGGCGGCGCTTAATGCGGCGATGAAAGGTTTATCAGTGGACCTGGCCAGCCGCAGTATTGGCGTATTGCTACTGCATCCTGGCTGGGTGCGGACGCGGATGGGCGGTGATTCGGCGCCAATTTCGCCGCAACAAAGTGTTAATGGTATGCGCAAACTGGTAACCGATTTCAATATGACACAGTCCGGTCATTTTTACCGCTTCGATGGCAGTACCATGCCCTGGTAATTGAGCCGTCGTCCTCGAAGTTAATGACAGGGTGGAGATCTGGTTTAGTTTTTCGGTTTTTCCACAAAACGTTTCTCGAACGTGTCGATCACATCCAGGAACTCATCGGGCAGGTATTCCGTGACCGTCGTAATTAACTCCACCGGTATAAAATTATAGTATGCCTGTGCGATACCGCCGGTGATACAGGCCATGGTATCGGCATCACCGCCAATGGAAATGGACTTGCGAATGGCATCCTCATAGTCAGTGGATTCCAGAAACGCAATAATGGCCTCCGGTACCGATCCCTGGCAGGACAAGGTGTAGGTGTAGTTAGCACGAATATCATCGAGGTTGCGCTCAAGATCATAATGGAACAGGGTCTGGATTTCGTGCCTGATGTGGTCCTTGCGATAGCCGGAACGCGCCAGGTAGACACTGAGCGCGGTGGCTTGCGCGCCCTTGATGCCTTCAGGGTGGTTGTGGGTGACGAGGGCCGTTTTGCGGGCCTCTTCCATCACCATAACATTGGAATCAAATGCGAAACCCACGGGGCTCACCCGCATGGCGGAGCCGTTTCCCCAACTGTTGTAGGGCGCTGGATTGGGCGAGTGCAACCATTCATGGAAAGACCGGCCATATCCGGCATCCGGATAACGCCGCCCGTACTGGAGCAGCATATCGTCATAGCCCTTGTTGTGCAGTATGGCGTCAGCGATAGCCACGGTTAATACGGTATCGTCCGTATAGGTGGTGCCGGGAATAAAAAAATCAAAATCGTATTGCTTAACAGGGCGGGCTTCGTAAACGGAGCCGATCACATCGCCGACAATAGCGCCTAACATGATTATGCCTGAAACTCCCGGATGGTTACTGTTCAGCTCATTATCCGGTCGATCGGATTTTCAGTTATTGATATATCGCAATTCATATCCATGCTGTTGCTTTACAATAAATAAAAGCGTTGCAGTCGCGTCATGCGGCAGGATGGCGTTTTGCTGTTAGTACCAAAGTACAAGAAATATAAAGGAGTATCAGTTAATGGAAAAAAGAAAAAGACACAATTTGTTGCTGATATTAGCGGTCGTTATTCTACTGGTGGGTGCGCTGGTTCAGGTGTACCTGATGGTTTCGCAAGGGGAAAAACAAGGTGCGGACGGGGCGATGGAATCAGCGCCCATGGAATCCACCACGCCGTCACAGCAGCGGTAGTCGTACTGTGCATTGCTAACCGGCCAGGATCATCGCAAACGCTTTACAATCGCCCCGGTACAGGGGATAAGGTTGCAATATGACAACGGATGAAACACGACTGTTATATTTTGCGGACCCCATGTGTTCCTGGTGCTGGGGGTTTACCCCGGTGTTTGATGCCATTAAATCGCACTACGCTGACCGGTTAACCGTAGCGTTGGTGCTGGGCGGTTTAAGACCTGGTACCCGTGACCCGGTGACCGATTCATTCCGTGACGAGATACTACATCACTGGCAGCAAGTTAAAAATTTAACCGGCCAGTCTTTCACATTCGATGGCGCGATGCCCGAGGGGTTTGTTTATGATACAGAAAAGCCCAGCCGTGGCGTGGTAGCGGTGGGAGAATTGAATCCCGACAGGGTGATGCCCTATTTTAAAGAAGTGCAGGCGGCATTTTATGTGGATCAAAAAGATGTAACGCAGCAGGAAGTTTTGGCCGAGCTGGCGGCATCCTTCGATATCGACACTCAGCAGTTTAAAACAGCTTTCGAAAGCGCGTCGGTAAAAGACAAAACCCTGGCACATTTTGCCAGAGCCCGTCATTTGGGCGTTCGTGGATTTCCCACTTTGATCATGCAAACTACCGAGGGCTATGCTTTGTTAACGCATGGGTACCGGCCCTTTGACCAATTGCAGCCGGACATTGACCGGGCATTGGCATGATAGTCTATTCGAAGGTTAACAATTAACCGGATTTAAATAACCGTTGCCACCAGCGTTGTTTGGTGGCGGGCGGATTCAACGTGGCCAACGTTACC
>JASFMT010000309.1:0-5102 GCA_050117455.1 Gammaproteobacteria bacterium
AGAAAAATCAGATCAGCCTCTCTCTCAGCAGCAAGCCGCAGAGACCCTGCGTAGTGCACGCAGCAATCCATTACAACTTCCATTACCGGATGACAGACAGCGCCAGCAACTTTTCAGCCGTTATGCGCCTGTCTTTGAAATCGACATGGCCTCGAACGATGACCGTATCGGGACACCTTATTGGCCATCACCTAAAGCGGCGATACCCGATATCAATATCCGTCAACCGGTGGTTTATACCAGGCTTTCTCATGTGATTTTCAGAGGTGAAGTCTTGTTGCAATTAAATTATGCCATATGGTTCCCGGCCCGCCCCTGCCAGGGGATATTTGATATTTTGTGCGGCCATATTGATGGGCTGATCTGGCGGGTTACCCTGGCCAACGACGGTACACCGCTATTATTTGACTCTATTCACAGCTGTGGCTGTTATCACCAGTTTTTTCCCACGCCTGCGCTGGCGTTAAAACAGAATGAAGACTGGCTGCGGGAACCGGTATTAGTGCCAAAGAAATTGCCGAACATAAACGCGGATAAACAAGTTGTTGTCAGGCTTGCCCACACCAGCCACTATATCGAGGCCGTCACCATTGAAAACAAGAACGCAGCGACAGCACTCAATACGGACATCGTTCCGCAACAACGTTACGATACATTGCGGTCAATAACCATCGACGGCAATCACAACCGTAGTATGTTTGATGCCTCCGGTCTGGTTCCCGGAACACAACGCCCCGAACGGTTTATCCTGTGGCCCATGGGCGTGCCCTCGCCGGGCGCCATGCGACAATGGGGGACCCACGCCACGGCCTTCGTCGGCCGCCGCCATTTTGATGAACCGTGCTTAATAGAAGAGCTTTTTACAACGGAGCCAGAACCCGTTTCGCAGAGAAGCAAACACCAATTCCTGGCAAACGGGATTTACCCGGGAGTGTGCCGTAAAAAGACAACACACTCCTTTTCCGAAGAAACTACAGAATAGGTCGCGGGAACTATAAAAGTGAATATGCGAATCGCTCGCGCGCGTTTTGGTTGCTACTGCAGGTTCTCGTTTAATCGCGTAATATAATTGCGGATCCGTTCAGCGTTGGTACCCACATCACTTCTACCCACCCGGGAAACCGAGCGAACATCCACCTGACTGCCGCCGTTGTGCGGAGTTATTCGAATCACCACGTCATCTTTAAAGCCAAACCAGAAAGTCGTGTCGGTGGCTTCAATCCGGTTAGCCGTTTTATCAGCAGCCACTATTTCCCAACCCAGTTCCCGCGCCGTTGCCAACGCAACATCGAATACGGCCTGAGGTTGTTGCTCAAAGGTGAGCGGCTTGATGTCAGGGTATGCTTTTTGTTGCTGCTCGGCGACCGCAGCGCCGCCATACTCCAGCTTATTAGCGGTCTTCTCCCGCAGAGGAATAATCGCTTCAAATCGGGGCGGGTTTTCCATATCCGTGGTGATGTCATGGATGGGCGGCACCTCCTGTGCCGTCTGTTTCCATAACAACGGAATCACAATGACCGGCGCAGCAATCACTAAACCGATAATGGCGCGATACAAGCCTTCTCGCTCGGTAGCCGGCCTTGCCACGATAATGCCCAGCAACGAGGTCGCTGCCGCTGCAATGGCGATATATACCCCCCATTGCAGCACGGCGAAACCAGCCCCAAAAGGCCACCAGCCAAGGCGCGACCCCATACCGGACAGTATCGCCACCAGCGCTGCCACTACAGCCGCCACAATGCCTCCGTTGGCAAACCAGGTAATTCTTTTTTTGCGGAAAAGGGGTTCCATTCAGCAATCTCCCGCGCTATAGAACGCGCTTATTTTACAGGAATACAGTAGACAGATTTTAACCACGACCCGAATCCCGAATAATGTATACAGCTTAGTCGTTACCGTTCAGGACGTTCAATGTGGTTCACGGTTTCTTAACGTTCGATAGATGACTGACATTACCGCTGGTTACCATAATGTAGTCCAATTCCGCACAGATTTCCTGATTGAAAATTCTCAATGACGGTTTCAGTGAAAAGCGATTTTATTGCAGCCTCCATCAAGCCCATCGCAATCAAATGTATTATCATTTAGCAGCAATTTTGCTATTGTGGCTAAAGGTAAATAACGACCGCAACCATTAAAGCAACCGTCACCATTACCGGCAACGCACACGGCAGCGCAATCGTCATTACCATATAAAATTATCCGGACGTTGACAAAACACATAACTCTTAGAATTGAGACTATGGTTTTTCACTTACCCAAAGGCAGCCGCAAAACCGCAACCATCGCCGGCGTTATTGGCAATATCATCGAATGGTATGATTTCGCGCTATATGGTTTTATGGCAACGATATTGTCGACATTGTTTTTCCCCAGCGACAACAAAGTTGCATCACTATTGGCCACCTACGGGGTTTTCGCCGCCGGATTTGTCATGCGCCCCATCGGCTCGGCGATTTTCGGCTGGCTTGGTGACACCATCGGCCGCAGTAAAACCATGCTCATATCCGTGGCCATGATGGCCATACCCACTTTTGCGCTGGGATTGCTGCCAACCTATGAAACGGCCGGCCTGTGGGCACCTGTATTGCTGGTCACCATACGGCTAATCCAAGGTCTGTCGGTAGGCGGCGAGTTCTCCAGTTCGGTGACTTACCTGGTGGAAACGGCACAACCTGATCAGCGTGGTTTATCAGGCAGTTGGGCCAACGTGGGCAGTATGCTGGGTATGTTACTGGGTTCGGCAATCGCCGCTGCAGCTACCAACTTTTTTGACTCCGCCACTTTGCATGACTGGGGCTGGCGTCTGCCATTTTTGTTCGGTGCCGTTCTGGGTATTACTGCCATCATGTTGCGCCGCCACCTGCCACATTCGGAACATTTCGCCAGGCACGAAAGCGATCACGGTCCAACCTCCCCGCTCAAGGAAGCACTCACTCGCAATGGCAAACAAACATTACAGGGTATGCTATTTGCGTCCGGCTACGGCGCCCTGTTTTATCTTACCCTGGTCTATTTACCGAACTGGCTCAGTGAATACACCAGCATTGATCTTGACGTGGCAATGACCATCAATACCGCCGCGACCGCACTCATGGTGGTTCTCATTCCGGTTATGGGCTGGATTTCAGACAAGTTTATGCGACGCACGCATCTTATAGCCGTGGCTATCACTGTGATCTCGTTGATTATTTTACCACTGCAGTACTGGATGGACATGGGCAGTCTCGCCGCGGCGATCACTGCGCAGTTTGCACTGGCCATATTGATAGCAATACCCTGTGGCGTGGGTCCCGCAATGTTTGTGGAACTTTTTCCCACTGAAGATCGCTTATCGGGTTACTCTGTCGCCTTTAACATTGGGCTGGGTATCATTGGAGGATCGACGCCAATGATTGCGACATGGCTGATTGATGTCAGCGGCTCCGACCTCGCACCGGCATTTTACCTGATTGCGTTCGGTCTCCTGGCGATTTCCAGTTTACTCTGGATGCAGGATAGAAGCCGTGAACCACTCCAGTGAACGGAGGTGGTACAATCCTGTGAGATCGGGTTTGTACTGCCCTCTTTATATTAATCCAGTAAACTACGCATTGAATTTGCACCCAGATTTACCGTGACCCATAGCCATTCTCATACGCCGGGAAATTACAATCGCGCATTTGCCATCGGCGTTGCCCTCAACGTTACCTTTGTGGTGATCGAAGTAATTTACGGAGTCATTGCCGACTCGCTGGCGCTGGTCGCGGATGCCGGACACAATTTAAGTGATGTGTTGAGTTTGTTGCTGGCCTGGGGAGCGACAATACTGGCAACCAAAGCATCCACTGAAAAACGAACCTATGGTTTTCGAAAAGTCACTGTCATGGCATCGCTGGTTAGCGCAATTTTGCTGCTAATCGCCATGGGAGGCATCACCTGGGAGGCCATTGGCAGGTTTTCCAGCCCTCAGCCTGTTGCGGGAATGGTCGTTATCATTGTGGCGGCTATTGGCGTGGTCATCAACACGGCCACAGCGCTGTTGTTTATTTCTGATCAGAAACATGACTTGAATATCCGCGGCGCTTTTCTTCATATGGCGGCGGATGCCGCGGTATCCCTGGGTGTAGTAGTTGCCGGTATAGTGATTTTGGTTAAAGGCTGGTTATGGATAGATCCCGTCGTTAGCCTGGTTATTGTCGCTGTTATCTTGATAGGCACCTGGGGCTTGTTGCGGGATTCCGTTAACAGCGCCATCGACGCGGTCCCGGAACATATTGACATGCCCGGCATTAAAAATTATCTGGGTTGTCTCGAAAACGTTTGCCAATACCACGATTTACATGTCTGGCCGCTCAGCACGACGGAAGTCGCTTTAACGGTACATCTGGTGGTTACCGATGATACGCTAGACAGTGATTTTCTTACTACTATCCAGCAACACCTGCACGACAATTTCGACATAGAGCACTCGACGATTCAAGTCGAAAAACAGGACTCGGAAACCGCCTGCATGCTGGACAGGCACCAATGTGTATAGAGCCAGGATTTTACAACGGATAGTAATCCGGTCATCGCAAGGTCAATGAGTCGCTAGCGGTGACAGGAATCACGCGATAGCGCTTATCGATGAGATACTAAGACACGTTACCAAAAGACGCGTTGGTACTGTCTTTTGGCACTGGAATACCCGCTATCTTGCACCCCTGGGTTACCGGCCCATTGGGAAACAGGCGGAACAGGTGTTTTAGTCCACCCTTATCCTTGAAGCGTTGATCCAGTACAGCAGACAGGTCCCGAGCATGTTCAATTTCGCCGGTACCGTCGAATAGTTTCCGCAGATAACTCACCACTTCCCAATGGTCATCGGTCAAATCAATTTTTTCTTCCCTGGCAAGGGAGGTGGCAACATTGCGGTCCCAGTCATCCACCGTATATTCATCCTCATGAACACGAAACACGTATTCCATCTTCTCCTTGTCGCTCATGTCATTCGTATCATCTGCCATGGTATTTATCCTTAAATCATTACATTTGAATTTTGATCCAGTCGCAACCGGCCATGCAACCCTACCACGTTAACCACAAACAACAATAAGTAGTAGTACTACTTTTGCCATATT
>JASFMT010000310.1:0-5100 GCA_050117455.1 Gammaproteobacteria bacterium
CATTAACATAGAAAAAGACTGACTGTTTAATTGATACATTAGCCTCGCGTGACCGGCCCTGACAATTCAACGGGCCGGTCAATTGCTGAAACAAAAGCATTGCCAATTTGACACAAGCCCACACCCTGTCTGGTCACCATTGAAAAAAATAAACTAGCCGGTTAAACTTTTCATTTTCATTCCGCCGGGGAAAAACGATGCAATTGACTTTCAAGGCGTTACAGGGGTCGTTGCCTCACACCGGAAGCGTGAAAGCGATTTTTATTCGCCCTGAAAAATACCGTCAACCCCATGCAGTCAGCGATGTGTATGTGTCGTTGGAAAACGGAATCAGCGGCGACCATTTCAAAAGCCATTCAAAAAAACGCCAGGTAACATTGATTCAGTTTGAACACCTGGCAGTTATCGCTAAACTCCTGCATAAAGACTCAACCGATCCCTCCTTGCTAAGGCGCAACATAGTCGTGGCCGGTGTCAATTTACTGGCATTGAAAGATAAAGTTTTTGCCATTGGTGACGTACAGTTAAGAATGACCGGATTGTGCCATCCGTGTTCACGCATGGAGAAAGCACTGGGCCCCGGTGGTTACAATGCCGTTCGTGGTCATGGTGGTATTACCGCGACAGTGATCAAGGCGGGGAAAATCAGTATCGGCGATTCAGTTCACGCCATCGCAGGTAGTGGGGACTCGTGAAATGATACTTCAAATAACCCGACCTTTCCTTTTAAATTGTTTAATATTGACTGACCAATAACCGGATAATTTAACATGCGCATTGGATACCTCAGTTCCCGTTTAATTATAATCGTCAACGTGATCGGCATCGTGCTGTGCCTTGCCACATCAACGTGGATATACATGACTCATACCGACTTAACGCCGGCCAAAACCGAACGCGTGTTCCAGAAAAATATCCAGGAAGCCAATAAAATTCGCAGCCTCGACTCCTTCAGGCAAGTACACCAAAGTATATTGTTATCCCATAAGCGGGAGCTAAATATCCACTACGATAATGTCAAACCTGTGTTCTGGATGACTACCATTGCCATTCTTATTTTTTTGCTGGACAGTTACCTGTTCTGGCAATTAGTCCGGGAAAAGTCTATTCGAATTCGATAAGCTGTTTCACACGGGTGGTGGGATTGTTTGCCTGTGCGGCGGCTGGCACTGCCGTTGCCAACTACAGCCGGATCAATTGGCTAACGTGGCGTATTTAGACTGGAGATACTCTGTATATTCTGCCAGTTCATCCAGCACGTAACGCCGCTCCGGATAAAGGGCAGGATCATTCTGTATTTCGACCAGCTTATCGCGCAGCATGGGTATCGTTAATGAATGAGAGCCATTGTCGCCGAACAGCCGATGGTGTTGGTATTCTTCCCACTGCAACTGTTCGCCGTCAGTGAGCGTATCGGGGAAATTACGCGCTTTATACCTGATCAATAGCTCTGCCAACCGCTGGTCTTCAAAAATGTAATTCCCATTACGCAGCTGCTCTGGTGAAGCTTCCCTCACCTGCTGCATAAGCTGTTTATCTTTATCATTGGCGAAACCGTCATACAGCCGGAATTCCGGGTCGGTTTCCTGCTCGTACTCAGGATGAGAAAAAACCTTCCTTATTTTATCCATTACGTGATGTGCCTGTTTAAGGGTCTGCAGGTTCTTATAGCACTTATCAAGACTAATACCCAGGCGCCTGGCGGATTGAGAGTCCAGGGTATTCAGCGGCACAATAACCGGGCACTTATTGACATGCACGGCTTTCAATGGGATGCGGTCCACGTTGTCGGGCATCTGGTCCGATGGTGTAAACAGACGTTTTTTGATTTGTTCGACGTTAAGCTCAATCAGGTCATTGGGATCGACACTCAAATCGCAGACTATATAAGCGTTTTTATTAACCGGGTGCATGGCGAGAGGTGCGACGACGGCCATGCAGGATTTCGCGGCGGTATAACGCGAGGATATATGCACAACCGGTGTCATACTTCTGACATTGAGTAACTGACTGATAGTACGTTTGTTGCGATTGTTATAAACGTATTCGTAAAGTTTACCCTGTTTCTCTTTAATCAACCGCGCCATGGCGATGGTGGCATAAACATCGGACATCGCATCGTGCGCAAGACTGTGTTCGATGTTATTTGCCTGCGTTAATAATTCGAGCCGAAAGCTGGTATTGCCATCTTCATTTTTTGGCCACTGGATACCGTCGGGACGCAACGCATGGGTTAATCGAACCATATCGACGATATCCCAACGGGAGTTGCCGTTTCGCCACTCACGCTCATAGGGGTCATGGAAATTCCGGAAAAACGCGTAGCGCATGAATTCATCGTCAAAGCGAATATTGTTGTAACCAACAACGCAGGTGTTGGGCTGGGAAAATTCCTGAAAAATACGCTTAATGAAAGCATGTTCCTGCATGCCTTTTTCATTAACAACTTTTGGGGTAATTCCCGTTACCAGGCAGGATATGGGTTCCGGTAAAATTTCTTCACTGAGTTGACAATATAGCGTCAGCGGCTCGTCAATAACATTCAAATCCTCATCAGTGCGCACACCAGCAAATTGAGAGATCCGGTCCCTCTTGCTGTCCGTACCAAAAGTTTCAAGGTCGTACCAATATAAGGAATTTTTTGGAGCCACGAGAATTTATTATGACGTTATCGTTTGCGCATTTTTATATTTTCAACGGCTAATGGTATCTGAACCGTCCCCCAAAGGCCAACTCACTGATTCAGCTAGCGTAGCGTTTTATTATTATAAAACGCCATAATCAGTATTATATGGATATTTGGTGCGGCTTTTAACGAATTTGTATACCGCCAAACTCCTACGAACCTCCGCCGCTGCATGACATTTCCACGGTCCATGGGCTATTCAATTATGCTAATTTTTTTGTTATAACAGGTTTATACCGTTTTGGTTGGAAAATATCCACGCCGCCACGAAACGTGAATATACTACGACCAACTGTCCGTCAGTGGATATTTTCAGCAAACGTTGAAAAACGGGTTAATCCAAATTGGGCAAACATATGAAAACGAGTATCTCGGCCTTTGTTTCAACCATATCCATCCTGGCAGCAACGCTCCTCGTCCTGAATAATGCTACCGCCGGCAAATACGACATTGCCCGCTGTGTTGATGAAAGCGGTGACGTAACCTACACCGACTTTTATTGCAGCACGACGGAAAACTCCAACCCCATGCTCATGACCGAGCGAGCTATTGATAGACCTGTTCGCAGTCAATATCTGTACAACCAAAACCTGGCTGACAACGAACAGGGCGGATCAATGGAAAGCATCAACAGTGGCGCAATTGCTTCTATGCGACTGACATCCGTCACCAGCGAAGCCATTGATCGTTGCAAACAACGCTTTAACCGCTATTTCAAACGTCACAACCGGGGAGCCTCACAAGTACCTGCCGTTGAATTCAACCAGATAACCAACCGTTATGTAAAGGGGAGCAACGTATCAATAACTGTACGCGCCGCTCTCAATCAACCCGGTAACGCCGACGCAACACCATACTTTATCGAATGTACGGCGCAACGCTTTGCCAATAGCAATGAATGGAAAGTAGGCTTTCTGGAGCGGTACCGGTAGTCCCTCCCCTTATGGTCGCTTTGCGGGTTACGAGCTCTTATTTGTTGATTTTTGAGATGCGGTAAAATCCGGTGATCTACACGCGACGGGTGCGCATCGCATAGTAGCGCTGCAATACCAGCAGCAGCAATATCAACCCCAAATGACCCATACCTCCCGCACCTGATTCATCACCATTGGCGCTCGACAGTGATAAAGACATTTCCATGCTGGTTGTCTGGGGAGGATTGCCGTTGTCAGATACAGTAACCCGAATGGTGTAACGCCCCTCCGGTAATTGCGAAGGATCAAATGTTAAGGAATCCGCTGCCGTGTCAAGGTCGACGATTCTATTATCGGTACCTGTCCAGATAATCGTCGCCTGAGAAATATCACTATCATCTTCGATGATCGCTCGAATCGTGACATCGCCCTTATCCGGATACACTGTAGTGACCGGCACACTGTTTTGACTCATGGCCAGGGATACCACGGGTTTTTGATTGACGCCGTCGCTGGGCAGAAATACCGACGAATCAGTCCCCGTTGAATAGTTAAAACTGCCATCGTGGGCATAAATTCGGAAATAATAGGTCTCGCCGTTAATCATCTCGGTAATCGTTGCCCTGGATCCAAGGCCGTTAAACACCACTCGCGAGGTTCCAACATAATCACCGGGTTGATAGCGGGTTCCCACGATGGGATCGACTACAATGGGATTGGAGTCCCAGAGGATGATGACTTTATAAAAGTCCTCCGTGGGATTCGTCCAGGATAGCTCGACATTGCCGTCTCCGGGGATACCATCAAACGCACTCACAGGTGCGGGCGGCTGGTTATCATTAACTACCTGTTCCGCCGTTGATTGAACCGTGACGGCTTCGGAATAGAATCCCGCTCCGTTATAAGCATACAATGCGTAGTAATACGTTTGTCCCGCGGTGAGATTGGTGGACACAAACTGTGAGCCGGAGCCGGCATACACGACCTGTGAACCGCCTACAATATTATTTTCATACAACACTTGTCCATCCTGGGGTTCATCCACAATTGGACTGGTACTTCGTAAAATAATGGTTTGCAGGTCCGCTGTTCCGGAATACTCCCAGGCCAGGCTGGTTTCATTGTTGCCATTCGCCGTCACCACATTTTGAACCGGTGCAGGTGGTGTATCGGGATCTTCGGCAACCAGGCGGATGTCTGCACAGGAATAGTACAAGCTGGGTGGATCACGTTCGGTCATATACTGGACCAACTGCAGGGTGCAGGTGTCACACTCAACTTCCGGCAAGGTAATGTCCGCACTGTAAAAATGCGGTACATTAAGATCATTCTGGGTATCTTCCAGCCGATACAAAATATTGTCTGCGAACCCGGTATCGTTTGCCGGTGAAAACGCAATAGTGAAATAACCGGGATGGTTAATGGTTTCTTCCCACTCAACGGTAATTTGCTGGCCGGGGCGAAACACCGCGGGGTTGGTTGAACGCGGGTCACTGCCAC
>JASFMT010000311.1:0-5093 GCA_050117455.1 Gammaproteobacteria bacterium
TTACCGGTTTACCCTGGGCAATACGCTCATCGGTATTCGCCAGGCCCTGGCGAATAAACGCGTCCACATCGTCACTACCCGGGTTATCCGGATGCAATGCGCCGGCAGTCAGCGGGAACAGCCTGTCGAACAACTGATATTTGCGTAACAGCTCGTAAGTAGCCACGGCATAGCCGCCCAGAAACAATTTCAGGACTTCCTCAAACAACCGGGCCGGGGGGACATGCGTCAGGCGATCAGCCAACTCGTAAATAGGTGCTTCTGTCTCCGGGGCAATTGAAAATCCAAGCTTTGCGGCAAACCGTACGGCCCGCAACATACGCACCGGATCTTCCCGGTAACGCTGGTCAGGATCGCCGATCATGCGAATCAGTTTTTGTTGCAGATCCTGTAAACCACCGGTGTAATCAATGACACTGAAATCCTGAATATTGTAATAAAGGGCATTGATGGTAAAGTCCCGCCGCCACGCGTCTTCTTCGATCGTACCGAATACGTTGTCGCGAATGAGCATGCCGTCGCGCATGTGCCGCGCTTTTCTTGATTCATCATCATCGGCCTCTTCATGGCCCCGATAAGTGGCAACTTCGATAATCTCTTTTCCGTAATGGACATGCACCAGTTGAAAGCGCCTGCCAATCAGCCGGCTGTTACGAAACAATTCACTGACGTCCTCCGGGCGGGCATCCGTGACAATATCAAAATCTTTGGGGGGACGATCCAGTAACAAATCCCGTACACCGCCGCCGACCAGGAACGCGTCATAGTCCGATTTTTTCAAGCGGTACAGAACTTTCAAGGCAGGTTCGCTGATATTGGAACGCGATATTATGTGGCCATCGCGTTGCAATACAATGGGTGACTGCGGGCTATTGGCGTTATCTGTTTCCAACGAATTACGGCTTCGAATGTAATTGAGCTGATTGATATTAGTATCGTTCATCTCAATTCTGTTTCCTACTTACCATTTCCTGGTATTCTGTACCTGCTTCGGTCCAACCGCAAATAGTCAGCCGCTGTTGCAGGTCTACAGATTCTCCCTTCTATTGTTAAAACTTTAAATCCTTTTAAATTGACGACAACACGCGGTCTCGCGTCTGGCCGCCAGTTGCTATAACTGTCGTTTTTTTGAGCCTGCCAAAAGATCCTTAATGCACTTCACGGCACGGCCCATAAAAAACAATCTACGCAACAATAACTTCGGCATTCTATGTTGTTAATACGCTAAAAACAAATTGAATTACAACTGTTATGTTATTTGACTATATATTTATAGCGCAGCGCGCTTAACGCATGGAAACCCTTTTTACTACTTAAGTAAAAACCCACATCGTCTATTGTTATTTTTAACTCGCTATTACGTAATGAACAGTGGCAGAGAGCCCCGCCAATTGGCACATACTGTGCTTATTTAGTAGGCAAATCATCATCAACTTTGACAGCCGGGAACAGTATTTATGGATTACTCAGAAAAACGGGAGTTTATTAGAATTAAAACCAACTCAAAAATCGAGTACCGGATATTCGGTTCCAGGGAAACTCTCTATGGTCAATGCGTAAATCTCAGTGCCGGTGGGGTATTGTTCACGTCGGAACACCACGTCACGCCAGGTACCCTGATTGAGATTTCCATTAAACCGGAACACAAAACCATCGCACCCTTAGATGCAACCATCAAAGTCGTACGCACACAAAGCCACACCAGGGGGGGATATACCATTGCGGGTCAAATTAAGGACCTGGTCTGAAAACATGTAACGGCTTCGCAACGCCTTCATAATGAACACCCGTCGGCGGCGAAATGTTAGCTGTACCGCAATTATGGGGGATAGCAAATAACAACTGGGCTAGCTTATATACTTAATACTACACATACCAAGTAACAACAAAAACACGATAAGCATTAATACCTTCAACATGAAAGTATAAAACCCGCCAGGCTTTTTCTCAGGAGTTTCGTCTTGCTCTTCCGACATATCTGTCACTGGGGTTGATGTGTCAATTGCGCCCCTGGGGTCACAACCCACAAGGGCTAGCTTTAAATCTTAACATTGCCCGCGAATCTGCAACTATTAACCATTGATTGTTGACCGCGAACGTCGGGTAAGCGTGAAATACGAATGGCAGTCAACCTTTGACCTTCAAACAAAGTCGGTGGACCGTCCAGCTTTTAGAAACAACACACCAGACAGACTTTAGCAGTTAACCTGGTCAGAACGGTATATCGTCATCAAAATCGGGAGCACTACTACCGGCATCCGACGCCATGGCCGGCTGCTTGTTGGAAGCACCGCCATTATTCATCGGCGCACTGCCGCCGCGGCTATCCAGCATTTGCATTTCATTAGCCACAATTTCCGTGGTGTAACGGTCCTGACCATCCTGCCCCTGCCATTTACGTGTCTGCAGGCGGCCTTCGACATAAACCTTGGAGCCTTTTTTCAGGTATTCACCGGCGATTTCGGCCAGGCGTTTAAAAAACACCACGCGGTGCCATTCCGTTTTCTCGACGTTTTCACCGGTACTTTTGTCTTTCCAGGTTTCACTGGTGGCCAGGCGAATATTGGTCACTGGATCGCCGCTGGGCATATATTTTACTTCAGGGTCAGCGCCTAAGTTCCCGATTAAAATTACTTTGTTGATACCACGTGCCATAATTCACTCTCCCCGTAACGTTCAAAATCAATCATATTTCATACTGGCTAAATTATCAGCTCCAGCCACAGATTATGCAACTGATGATGCCAATACTAATGCTGGTGGTCATACAACCGAATAGTGCTGCAACGCTTCCCGGTCCAGGGCTTTCAGGTCCACTTTTAGATAGGCAATGCCGTCTTCGATCACAATAATCGCTTCCGCCACCCCGGTAACACCGGTCAATTCCGTAACCAGACGTTTGGCGCGTTTTTCGTCCACATCACCCACCCGTACCATATAGCTACTCAGGTAACGTGGACTCTGCATGGTGGACGCCACGAAAAACCACACAATAGCCATCGCCGCGCAAAGCCCAAATACCGCTTCGATGCCGAATGCGCCGTGCAACCAGCCACCGAACATTCCACCTAAAAACGCACCCAGAAACTGGGAACTGGAAAAAACCCCCATTGCCGTTCCTTTGCGCTCCGGTGACACTATTTTTGCCACCAGCGACGGCAACGTCGCCTCCAGCACATTAAAGGCAATAAAAAATAAAAACAGCGAAAATACGATCCCGGCGATACTGTCATGCATGAGCACCAATACCACTTCGGCCACTGCCAATGTCATGATGGCAGCGCCGAATACTTCTTTCATGCGCCGTTTGCTTTCCGCCAGAATAACAAACGGAATCATCATGACCATGGAAATCAGCATTACCGGCGCATATACCATCCAGTGATCTTCACTGGCAAGCTGCGCCACATCGCGTAACGCCAGTGGCAACACCACAAAGGTTGCCGTTAGCGTCATGTGCAAGGCGAGCACTCCAAAATCCAGCCGCAATAGCTGCCTGTCCCGCAATACTTCGTTAAGCTGTTGCGGTGCCGTCATGGCATCACGATGAAAACTGCTCTGCACCGGATTGGGGACAACGAAATTAAGTACCACAAGCGCACACAGTGACAGAACAGCCGTCAACCAGAAAATACCATCGACACCAATCCATTGATCCAGTAACGGTCCGAGGATCAGGGAAACCATAAACGATATACCGATACTGATGCCGATCACCGCCATGGCCGACAACCGGTGCTCTTCGCGGGTCAGGTCCGCCGTCAGCGCCATGATAGCCGCCGCAATGGCGCCGGCGCCCTGTAAGGCCCGGCCTGCGATCACGCCATAAATGGAATCCGCCATCGCCGCAACCACGCTCCCCACGGCAAAAACCAGCAGCCCAAAGGTAATGACCTTTTTGCGTCCCAGGTGGTCCGATAACATGCCGTAGGGGATTTGAAATGCGGCCTGGGTCAGGCCATAAACGCCAATGGCAATACCCACCAACAAGGGTGTGGTGCCCTGCAAATGCTCGGCATATAACGCAAAAACCGGCAGAATCATGAACAAACCCATCATCCGCAGGGCATAGATACTTGCCAGCGAATATACGGATTTACGCTCGGTTGCTGTCATCCCGTCTTTGTTTTTGCTTTTATTCCGCGGGTTATGGTGTGTCACAGAATTACTACCCCTTTGCGTCCAACGGTAAAAACGACGTATATTAGCAGGTTCGCTTATTGCGCGGAAACTGGTTGTCAGAATCGGCAGTTTGTTAAAGATTTAACGGAAGTCACAATGGATAAGATTCAAATACGCGGTGCTCGAACCCACAATCTCAAAAACATTGAATTGACCCTGCCAAGGGATAAACTCATTGTTTTCACAGGGCTTTCGGGTTCCGGAAAATCCTCCCTGGCATTTGACACCATTTACGCGGAAGGTCAACGGCGCTACGTCGAATCCCTGTCCAGTTATGCCCGGCAGTTTCTGTCGATGATGGAAAAGCCCGATGTAGACCACATTGAAGGCCTGTCACCCGCCATTTCCATTGAGCAAAAATCCACCTCTCATAACCCGCGCTCCACCGTGGGTACGATTACTGAAATCTACGATTATTTACGGTTGCTATACGCCCGGGCCGGTACCCCCAAATGTCCGGACCACGGTATTGACCTGGAAGCGCAAACAGTTAGCCAAATGGTGGATCAGGTACTGGCACTGCCGGAGGGCACAAAATTAATGTTGCTGGCGCCAGTAGTGCGAAACCGTAAAGGTGAACATATCAGCCTGCTCAATGACCTTCGTTCACAAGGTTATATCCGCGCCCGCATTGATGGAAAAATTTATGAACTTGACACGGTCCCTGAGCTGGATCTCTATAAAAAGCACACAATCGAAGTGATCGTAGACCGTTTTAAGGTCCGAAAGGACCTGCAACAACGTATCGCCGACTCCTTCGAAACAACGCTGGCATTGACCGGCGGCATTGCGACGGTAGCGTTCATGGACGCAGCGGACCAGGCGGATATTATGTTTTCGTCCGAGTTTGCCTGCGCTCAATGCGGTTACTCCATTCCCGAGCTGGAACCCCGGATGTTTTCCTTTAACAA
>JASFMT010000312.1:0-5044 GCA_050117455.1 Gammaproteobacteria bacterium
TTACCGGTGTGTTTCAGGCCTTTTTTAATGTCCGCTTCGACCGTTGATGCCTGAACAACCACTTTGGAGCCATTGGGCTCGATCACTTGCGCATAGGTATGCTGGGGCGTTTTATAAACGCACAACCGGTATGCACCCAAACTTTTGATGCGTGCCCGGGTTCGGGTTGCCCTGCGTAAACGTTGTTTCTTTTTGTCCATTGCTAAAAACCTGTGTTAATCGCGAATATACTAATAGCTACAAATTCTGCTGTATGACTATTTCTTCTTCGCTTCCTTACGAATGATTTGTTCATCGGCATAGCGAACACCTTTACCTTTATAAGGCTCCGGTGGCCGCAACGCGCGGATATTGGCAGCAATCTGGCCCACCTGCTGTTTATCGATACCCTTGACCACTACGTCGGTCTGGCTGGGTGTTTCGATGGTGATACCGTCCGGCACCTGAAAATCCACCGGGTGGGAGAAACCCAGGGTCAGATTCAGCTTTTTACCCTGCGCCTGGGCACGATAGCCAACGCCAACCAGTTGCAGTTTCTTTTCAAATCCCGAGCTGACACCGGTCACCATATTATTCACCACCGCACGTGTTGTTCCCGCCAGGGCTGTGGTACCCGGTTTGTCGCTATTGGCGGCGAACTTCAACTGCGATTCTTCCTGGGTTACCGAAACCAGGGGAGAAATGGTGTGCGACAAGGAACCGTTGGCACCTTTCACGCTAATGGTTCCGGCCGAAATATTCACTTCAACACCCGCCGGTATGGTTACTGGATAATTCGCTATACGTGACATGGCCTTTAAACCTTACTATTCAAAATTACGCGCTTAATTGCATTAAATTCGTTTGGCCTGTTACTTAGGCAACGTAGCAAACGACTTCACCGCCGTAACCCGCCTGGCGTGCTGCCTTGTCGGTCATCAAGCCCTTGGATGTCGATACGATGGCAACCCCTAAGCCACCCATAACCCTGGGTAACTCGTCCTTGCCTTTATAGCGGCGCAGACCCGGACGACTGGCGCGCTGGATCATCTCGATAACCGGTTTACCCTGGTAGTACTTCAGATCAATTTTCAGGACCGGAAAACTGTCAGATTCCTGCACGTCATATCCGTTAATAAATCCTTCCGTTTGCAACAGTTCGGCAATTGCAACTTTCTGTTTAGACGAAGGCATTTCGACCGACACTTTTTCCGCAGACAACGCATTACGCATGCGGGTTAACATATCTGCGATGGGGTCATTCATGCTCATACTTTGTGCTCCAAATATCCTGTTTAGTACCGCTGTGCTTTCAAATTACCAACTGGCTTTGACCAGGCCCGGGATATCACCGCGCATGGCGGCTTCACGCAACTTGGTCCGGGCAAGACCGAACTTGCGATAATAACCATGGGGCCGCCCCGTTAACCGGCAACGGTTACGCAATCGGCAAGGACTGGCATTGCGGGGTAACGCGTTAAATTTTTTACGCAGCTCATCCTGTTCCTCATCGCTGAGATTTGGATCTTTCAACTTGCGCTTTAACTCGGCGCGTTTGGCGGCGTATTTTGCCACGGTACGCTGGCGTTTCTTTTCCCGTTCAACAATTGATAATTTTGCCATACTTGTCTCGCTTGCCTGAAATTCGATTTATTGCTTCAAAGGAAGATTAAAAGCCAGTAGCAACGCCTTGGCCTCTTCATTTGTGTTCGCAGTCGTCGTAAAAGTGATATCCATTCCACGAATGGCGTCGACCTTGTCGTAATCGATTTCCGGAAAAATAATCTGTTCCCGGATACCCATGGTGTAATTGCCACGGCCGTCGAATGACTTGGGGTTCAGGCCACGGAAATCCCGCACACGGGGGATCGCAATGGTGATTAAACGATCCAGAAAGTCGTACATGCGCTCACTGCGCAGCGTCACCTTGCAGCCTATGGGCCAGCCATCCCTGATCTTAAATCCCGCAATAGACTTGCGAGCTTTGGTAACAATCGGCTGCTGGCCGGCAATTTTTGCCATATCATCCATGGCGTTCTGGATGACTTTTTTGTCAGCCACCGCTTCGCCCACACCCATATTCAGAGTGACTTTGGTTATCTTTGGCACTTCCATAACGCTTTTGTAGTTGAACTGCTTTGTCAACTGGTCAATAACGTTACTTTTGTAATATTCGCCTAATCTGGACATTGTCGTTCCCGCTTATTACAGATCTACTACTTCGTTATTTGACTTGAAATACCGGACTTTACGGCCGTCTTCGAGCGTCCTGATGCCTACCCGGTCCGCTTTTCCAACGGCAGGATTAAACATCGCAACATTGGAAACATGCAACGGCATTTCCTTATCAACAATACCGCCGGATTCGCCGGAGTTGGGATTGGGTTTGACATGTTTTTTGGCAATGTTGCAGCCTTCCACCACGACATGCTCATCATCGGTTACCCGCAGTACAGAACCACGTTTACCTCTATCTTTGCCGGCAATGATGATAACGTCGTCGCCTTTTCTAATCTTGCGCATTGTTGAATTCTCTCGTTGCTATCGTCGATCTATTTAACTCGTTAACAGCCGTTAGCTAAATTTGCTTTCTCACTATCATTCTGCTTCGGCCGGCCTATAGCACTTCCGGCGCTAGCGAAATGATTTTCATAAACTTTTCACTGCGCAATTCGCGGGTAACAGGGCCAAATATACGCGTTCCAATGGGCTGATGCTGGTTGTTTAGCAGCACCGCGGCATTGCCGTCAAAACGGATCAGTGAACCATCGGGGCGACGAACGCCCTTGCGGGTACGCACCACAACCGCATTGTAAACTTCCCCTTTTTTCACCTTACCCCGCGGAATTGCTTCCTTGATACTGACTTTGATTATGTCACCAATATTTGCATAACGGCGTTTGGAACCCCCGAGCACCTTAATGCACTGGAGCCGACGGGCACCGCTATTGTCAGCAACATCCAAAACCGTTTGCATCTGAATCATCGAAGTATCTCCACCACCCGTTTATTACTTGTCAGCCTACTTGGCCCGTTCTATGACATCCACCAGACGCCAGGTTTTCGTTTTGGAAATGGGACGGCATTCCGTAATTGATACCGTATCACCAATATTGCAATCATTATTTTCATCATGAGCGTGCAACTTGGTCGAACGGCGAATATATTTGCCGTATAAGGGATGTTTAACTCGGCCTTCGACCAGCACTGTAATACTTTTATTCATTTTGTTGCTGACAACGCGCCCGACGCGGGTGCGAACAACAGTTTGGTTTGTATCAGTGCTTTCACTCATGCTTGATTACCCATTTCGTTCATAATCGTTTTAATTCGTGCGATATCACGTCGCAAAGTCTTAAACCGCGCCGGGCTAGCCATTTGCCCCGTGCCTTTTTGCATGCGCAGCTTGAACTGTTCCTTTAACAACTCTTCCAGCTCCTGCGCCAGATCGTTACTGCTTTTTTTCCGCAATTCTTCCGCTTTCATCACATCACCGTTCGGGCTACAAATGTTGTACTAACAGGCAGTTTGGCAGCTGCCAGGCGAAATGCCTCACGCGCCAACTCTTCAGAGACGCCTTCCATCTCAAACAACATGCGGCCGGGCTGAATTTGCGCAACCCAGTATTCCACCGAACCTTTGCCTTTACCCATCCGCACTTCCAGGGGCTTTTTGGTAATGGGCTTGTCAGGGAAAACCCGAATCCATATTTTACCGCCCCGTTTGACATGACGGGTCATGGCACGTCGGCTGGCCTCGATCTGCCGGGCAGTCACCCGGCCACGGGCAGTGGCTTTCAAACCATATTCACCGAAACTCACCGCGCTGCCGCGCACGGCCATACCGCGATTTTTGCCCTTATGTTGTTTACGAAACTTGGTACGCTTTGGCTGTAACATAACTTATGACTCCGCTGCCGTAGCCGCTTTTTCTGTTTGGGTCTCAGCAAAGACCCCTTTATCCAGGATTTCGCCTTTAAATAACCATACCTTGACGCCGATAACGCCATATGTTGTTTGCGCTTCCACCACGCCATAATCAATATCCGCACGCAGGGTATGCAAAGGAACACGACCTTCGTGATACCACTCGGTACGGGCAATTTCAGCACCGTTTAACCGGCCGGATACCCGCACTTTGACACCCAGGGCACCCAGACGCATGGCATTGGTCACTGCACGCTTCATGGCGCGGCGAAACATAATCCGCCGCTCTAACTGCTGAGCGATATTTTCCGCCACCAGGCGCGCGTCCAGCTCGGGCTTGCGGATTTCCTCAATATTGATATTGACGGAAACACCCATCATCTTGCTTAGCTTCATCCGCAGCTTTTCGACATCCTCACCCTTTTTACCAATCACGATACCCGGCCGGGCGGTATGAATGGTAATGCGCGCATTGTTGGCAGGGCGCTCGATCTGTATCCGGCTCACCGACGCTTTGGACAATGCTTTATAAATGTACTCGCGAACTTTCAGATCCATATAAAGGTTATCTGCAAAGTTTCTGGAATCCGCATACCACTTGGATGACCAATCCTTGACGATGCCTAATCGAATGCCTATTGGATGTACTTTTTGACCCATTAAATGTCTCTCTTTCGCTGGCTTTGCGTATTTAACAATATCCGTGGACGTTTAGCTGTCACTTACTGCCACGGTGATATGGCATTTGCGTTTCAATATACGAGCACCGCGGCCTTTGGCGCGCGCCCGGTACCGGGCCTGGTAACGACCTTCGTCTACATATATTTTTGAAATCTTCAGTTCATCAATATCAGCACCTTCATTGTGCTCGGCATTAGCGATGGCCGATTCCAGCACCTTTTTAACGACCGCCGCGGCTTTTTTCGTGCTGAAGCCTAGAATCTGCAGCGCGTTCTCAACGTTTTTCCCGCGAATCTGATCGGCAATCAGCCGGCCTTTTTGCGGCGACAATTCTGCGTCTTTAAGACATGCTCTAACTTCCATACTGATGACCTTTTTCTATCTCTACGCTGATATTGAATTATTTGCCTTTACGGTCACCGGAGTGACCTTTAAACGTACGGGTCGGAGCAAATTCA
>JASFMT010000313.1:0-5029 GCA_050117455.1 Gammaproteobacteria bacterium
CGCTGAGTTTCCTGCCTGGTGGGTCGGTTTTTTCGGTTTATTACGCGTCGTGGACTTTGCGTGACCCGGCGGTGTTGGTTTGTTTGCTGTAGCGTGATCGTGCTTGTGCTTTTTTACATTCGCGTTGTCTTTTTTGGCATGATCAGGCCTGTGATCATCGTCTTGTTTGACCTTCCTGGAACCCGGCCACTTACCGGTTTTAAGACGATCCAGTCCACGCAAAGGATTTTTACCATGATCGTGTTTATCACCGTGTTGGTCCCGGGCTTCGTGATGCTTCGCCGGATATTTACGCTGATGGAGCGCATGGTGCCGATAAGGCTTACCGGCCAGTTTCACGCGCACCCGGTAGTCGTTATTCAACGCCCATCCATCCGGTAAATGCCGCGTACGGTGCCATTTTTTGCCGTCCGGGTAATAGTAGTAATGTTCGGTTACATGATAGTAGACCCGGGAATTGGGGTAGTAGTACCAGTATTGAAATGACGCGCTGGTTTGGGTGGGTGTATGACCGTTTGGATTACCCTTAACGACCACCACGCAGGCATTCAAAGACACCAATAACCCGAGGAGCATGAACCCGACTACGATAGATTTACCGATACGCATGATTTGCCTTTTATGCTGTAAAGAGACCTTTCTCTATGTATCGGTAATAGCGCCCTTAAGATGAATGACCCCGTCAGGGGCCCGGCCAAACTGTGAACCGTATCACAAAATTGAAGCGGAGACTGATTGACTGAATAAAACAGCCTGTAACGTTACAGGTGCATGAAGCAGTAACTTATATATAGTCGCGAGACTCACTTAATAACTATTAAAGCTTGACCCGCTGCCCTGCTTTTAACGCATCCAGGGAATAATGGGTCCCGCGCCAGTCGATGCCCTGGTTTAGGGTGCATTTATATGCGGCCCGTATCATGATCAGGCAAAACAACAATAAACCCACCGCAAATAGCAACAAACTCAGTGTCTCCGAGCGCTTATCGCGAACGAAGAAGATCGCGAAAACGACATGCAACGCAATCGCCACGATTCCCAGCCCACTCAACAGGGACGACGATGACAGAACCGCAAGATACGGCGCCGCACTAATACTCACTAATACGAGCACCAGGAGTATCAAACGCGTCAGTTGATAGCGCGGACCGGCTCCGAAGGTATTTTTTTCCATACCGCGAAACATGGCGCTCACCGTGGGATACCAGTTGATGGACAAATCCTCGTCCGCCATGGCCACATGGCTTTGCCCACCGGCCTGTTTGATCATTAGCCCCACCCCCATGTCATCGGCCACTTCCATGCGCAGCCATTCAAACCCGGGCGTCTGGTCAAAAAACGCTTTATTGACCAGGTTAAACGCCCCAACCCCAACAAAGGCATCGCTGTTACGCTTGTTAACCTGATCCGCCCTGGTAGATAATAAAAACATCAAGCCAAAGGTACGAATCAATACCTGCAACCAGAAACCGTGAATGATAACCCCGGGCACCAGTGCCAGATGCTCAACTTTCTCCTGCAAAACATAAGCGATGGATTTACGCAGTGTTCCATGTGAAAAATGAATATCGGCATCCGTAAACAATAGCCAGTCCCCAGTGGCCCGTTTCACACCTTGATGAAGAGCATGCACTTTCCCCAACCATTTCTCCGGCAGGTTATCCACGTGGATGGCTTTAACTCTTGAGTCGCTCCCTGCAAGCGCGTCGATGACTTTGCCGGTATTGTCTGTTGACCGGTCATCCACGAGAATGATTTCAAGGTCTGGATAATCCTGCCCAATGATACTTTTGACAGCTTCTTCAATATGGTTTGCTTCATTACAGGCGGGTACGATAACACTTAATCGCGGCCAATTGACGGGCGCCGATACGGCTGTTTCATGAAACGAAACCAGGCGCTTCGATTGCCAGATAAAGTACAAAAACATGGCAATCCATATACCACAAAACAGCGCGATATAGACCGTCAATATAGGATTAATCGTCATATATTGTATTTTTCAGATCAGCGGGTTGTTCGTTCGAGAGGAAAATTAACTGGGTCGCGAAACCGCTATGCAGGGTTTTGGACACGACACGTTTACAATATTGCCAGCAAGCCTGGCTATTCTTTTTTGCTCAACATGTCCTTGAGGTTGGCAAACGGATTAAATGTCGCACTGGCACTATTCGCACTGTCACTTTTATTAGTACCTTTATGAGCCTCCAGTTGCCGCTGGTGTTCATTGTCATGGCAATACAAGCACAACAGTTCCCAGTTACTGCCATCAGGTGGATTATTATCGTGATTGTGGTCCCGATGATGAACTGTCAACTCATGGAGATTTTTGCGGTTAAACTCCCGGCCACATCGGCCGCAAATCGGAGGATACATTTTTAGCGCCTGCTCGCGGTAGTCCTGTTCCCGCCGTTCCCGGGCACGCCTTGCCTCGGCGACAACTCGATCCAGCCTGTCATTACTCGAATTCATATTTCGGACCTCCACTGAAGGGGAATGCCAGTTGAGCCCCCACCTTGCCGCTTATTAATGTCATGTCACTTCCTTGTGACAAATAATTGACCTTACGCCGCGGCCGCAATGCGCTTTTTGGCACGCCGCTTTTTCTTTGGTTTGTTAAGTACTTTGTCGGCTCTTTGCATCAGATTAAGATAGGTTGATGCCTGCTTTAACGCCGATTTTACCGATTTTAGCTCTTCAGCATTCACGGCGCTAGTCGCGCGCGCCTTGTCACCGGCTTTTTTAATGGCGGCCAAATCCTTGTTGATTGCATTGGCTGCTTTGCGATTTTCGGCATTTGGGGTTTTCTTTAAACGGTTTGCCGCGATCTTCTTCTTTTTGGCCAACGCCGCTCGTTTTTTGGCGAGCCGCTTATTCTCGGCGAGAAACTTTTTCCTGTCTTTTTCCAACAAACTTGCCGAAGCTTCGCCGTCCTGTTTCGCCACCATCAAATTTTCAGTCGCGACCTGGATTTTCTTCGCGATCGAAGCCGATGTTGCAACTCTCTTTGCTTTTGCTTTTGCCATGCGTTCTCAACCTTTTTGTAGTAAAAAAAAGAAGTCTAGCATATTTTAAGCCATATAGACGATTTCAACTGGATTTACCGTAGCGTGCATCAATGTGTCAACGGATTGCAGTAATTTATGTTAATAACATGCGAATACCAGGGTACTGGCGGCAGTATAAGAATTTAACGCAACAGGATTAAAACAGGCATAACGATCTTGCATCAGCCAATTTGAAAACAGCACCTCGACAAACAAAGTGGCAACCACTTAATTGCGGCCGCCACTCAACGGAGCAGACAATTATCGTTTATTTTTGATTGTTACTTTTCGGCAGCCCTTTCGAGACTGCCCACTTTCCTCTCAAGTTTTTTGATATTTATATTGAGTCCTGCAAAATTGAACCATTGCTCATTTTGCGCGGGATATTTCAGAAGCGTCGCCTCGAATACAAAAGTGCTCGGTAACAACCGCCGTTTTGCCTTCGGGCGCCGTGGATTCGCACCATTTCTTTGGCTCGTGGGTGTAGCCAAGTGGTACAGGCTGTTCCGGGAAATACACCCGTTGATATAGCTCAGTATAATTATCGATTTTATGTTTCGTATCGTATCGACGATCATTTTCAAAATGCCTGGGGAAAATCCAATATTTAATTCGAGTAGTAATAATTAAGGGTAAAACA
The DNA here is from genome assembly GCA_050117455.1 of Gammaproteobacteria bacterium. GTDB lineage: Bacteria > Pseudomonadota > Gammaproteobacteria > SZUA-152 > SZUA-152 > JAKEGK01. The sequence goes on from JASFMT010000313.1 coordinate 3,688, forward strand.
CGAATGGCACTAATGTTTTCACACCATACCTCCCAACAATTGTGAATTTGGATAGGCGTTGGTTTTTCAGCGCAGATTCTAACCACAACAGGATATCGCAGGCTTGCAGATATACACCGCATCACTCTATTTATCGCTAGTAATCTAAACGCTACATTGCGCTGCCATCAAACGTGGCGCCGTCAAAACCGCAATGCCCTGCGTTTTTCGACTGCAAACGCCCCAGGGTCTGGATGGCAGAAACGATACACTATTAACAGCCATATGGGTTTTCGCGCCAGACAACCTCATTTCATTGGGCAGTCAATTTCGGAACAACGAATAAATGGCTGACTAATCACATCAGTTATCAAATATAACCCACTGAATGGTCAATTATAATTTTTAATGGCTCCATATCGTGATGGGATTAATTGGCGTATTGGTCTATAAATAGAAGAAGTAATATTGTTAAAAAGCCAACAATAACCCTACAAAAGTTGAATTATCTATTTTAAATTTTGAGGTTGCATCATCATTACACTGTGAACAATTCGTACAATTAGTGGAATAAAAGGCATTCAGCAGTCGGCTCGCTACTGGAACACAAACAATAAACCGTAGTATCTGATCATGGAGGAAGCCTATGACCATCGACGAAGGCAAGCAGAATGCGGATCAGGCCAGTCAACAAGCAGATCCCAGACGACGAAAATTCCTCAAAGCCACGGCCGCCGGCGCAACCCTAATCGCCGGGGCGCCTTTCATTGGCAACGCGCAGGCCGCCAAAACCACCACCTGGAAAATCCAGACGTCCTGGCCCGGCGGAATTGGCCTGGAGGTGTTCAAGAAATGGTGTGACAGCATCGTGGAGAAAACCGGTGGCGAGCTGGCCTTCAAACCGTTTGGCGCCAAGGATGTTGTTGGCGAATTCCAGTTGTTCGATGCAGTGAAAAACGGGGTACTGGACGCCATGAACCCCTTTACCCTGTATTGGGCCGGTCGAATGCCGGTAGCGGTATTTCTTAGCTCCTATCCCCTTGGATTACGCAATCCTCATGAGTGGGATGTGTTTTACTACGGCCTCGGGGGACTCGACTTAGCCCGCGAAGTGTTTGGCAAAATGGGATTGTACTATGTCGGTCCTATCCATCACGGACCCAATATCATTCATTCCAAGGTACCCATTCGTTCCATTGATGATTTCCGCGGCCGCAAGATGCGCCTGCCCGGTGGTATGGTGGCGGAAGTTTTTCAGGCAGCTGGCGCCAAAACCACGCTGTTACCCGGTTCGGAGATCTTTCCGGCACTTGAGAAAGGCACCATCGATGTTGCCGACTATGTAGGTCCGGCCATCAATTAC
>JASFMT010000314.1:0-5014 GCA_050117455.1 Gammaproteobacteria bacterium
GTCGCACCAAGGTATTGGGCATAGTATCCACCCAGGGAACTGCCAATCAACATCAGTGGCGATGTGGCTGGCAGATGATGCTGTTCAATAAAATCTTTTAACACGTCAATCGCCGTTACCGGTTGATGGGAGGGATAATCGGGGACTAAAACAGAAGTGACAGATATATGTTGTTGCAGCCATAGCGCCTTGCGCGATTTCGCTGCACTGCTGAACCCATGTAAATAAATAATCATTGAAGATGCGTAACAGTGGTTTTCCACCCGAGCGGCGCAAAACGGTTAATTGATGTAGCAATGTTTACTGATTGAGTTTGTTGATTTCCTCCAGTAAATTCAACACCAGTTGCTGCCCCATTTTGTCCATGCCTTTGCCCAGTTCATCGGGATCCCGTTCGCCATCCAGCAGTTTTCGCATAATACCGCCCAGTTTACCCATATCCCCGCCGACCCGGGTCATTTGCTCTGACATATCGGCTAAAATCTGCAAAGCTCGCACATCGCCGTGACTGGCAGCATGAATCATGGACGCCAGTGCCGGCGCCGCCATGGAACCGTCAATGGACTGAGCAGGGTCTGGTAATGTTGCCGGATCCTGCAACCCCTGAAGTATCGAACGAATAATAACCGTATCCTCCTGGTCCAGACCCAGCAACAAATTGTCATCACGTTCACCATTGAGTATACGCCGAATAACTTCCACCAGTTGCTGCCAACCACTATTAGCCGCTTCTTTTAACATGGGTTCAAGCTGTGACCGTGCCTCGGCATTCTGGCATGCCTGAACCACCTGGTGAATCAGTCTGGCATGCGTTTGCCGTATTTGCTGCTCTTGTTCGGGAAGGAAAGACATCAAAAACCTTTTACCGTTATCCTGTGGAGAACCTGCATTGTGACAAAGCCAGGGTCAGGTGGCAACAACAATGCGGAACTGATAATGGATACGTTATAAGCAAGTATTTCAACGCGATGCGCCGGACGGCATCATCAATGCCTGATGCGGTTGTGGCGCAATGGATGGATCAAACATCGTTTTATCAAGCACAGCACGCATGGGTGAATCCTTCACGGTCCATTGACCCTTGACAATATTGTCAGGCGCGCTTCCCTTAAATACTAAATAGCTGTATTTACCATAATGAGGTAACTTGCGCGCCAGCCCGGCAACGGCTTCAGGGCTACTCGCCGTGAGCCACAACAACGTATTAGCCTGGTTTTGCGGATGACGCGCGGCAAACAATGCGGAATGGTCGCTGGTATCATAGCGCTTACCGTCCACAATAAAACTGTTCTCACCAATGGTTACTTTGTTCGCCGCGAGTGCATCCCGTAATTCATCGCGAAAGCGGTTGTTCCAGCCCAACAACCAGACCGTTCGATCACGGGGCAACGTCTCCAGCGAATCGGCGTTAACGATTTGCACGGATGGAAGGTAACGCTGTTGCCATTGGTTCGCCAACGCTTCATATTCCTTTTTCATATTTGAGTCACCATTGGACGGAATAACCAACATTGGCTTTTCCGCCCCAAACCCCTGTGAAATCGCGGCAGGGATTTCCCTTTGATCAAGCCGGCGAAAAACATCAAAACGCGGATCTACATCCAACGCCAATGCTTTGCCTGGAACACGGATGGCGTATGGTTGTTCCTTACTGGCCATGGATACCATCAGTTCGTAAGGTTGCCCCTGCCCTTCGAGATAAACAATCACAGGAACGTCGATTTGAAACGCTGGTTCACTCTGCAACTGTTTTAAAGTAAAACGAATACGGTATTCCTTACCCGCGGCTTCCGGCTGTTGCTGGACATTCGCAACCGCCAGTTGTGGCGCGCCGGCGCGTTGAACCCATTGATCAAAAAAAACGTCAAGGTTCTTGTTAGCGACCCGGTTAAACACCCGTTGAATATCCGAAAAGGCAGCGATGCGAAATTTATATTGTTGATACAGCGCCCGAATCGCATCAAGAAAGGTGTCTTTGCCCAGGTGGACACGCAGCATATGAAACAACATCAATGTCTTGCCATAACCCACCGCTTCGGTGGCGGAATCATGCCGCGAGCGAAACTCGGTTAAGGGAAAATCCCGTCCCTCGTTCACAAAATCCGTGTATTTCTGCAGCATGCTGCGGCGGTATTGCGCACCCTGCCCCCGTTGTTCTTTCAACAAATGATCGGCAAGGTAGGCTGTCAATCCTTCCGCCCAGTTACCCGATTGATAGTCCACATAAACACCGTTACCCCAATAGTTGTGAACAATTTCGTGGGGATAAGAGGTGTAAATAATAAACGGCAATCGCAATACCCGTGAGCCCAGCAACGTAAACGACGGCATGCCGTAACCGGTCTCCCAGAAATTCTCCACCAGGGCAAACTTATCGTATGGGTAAGTACCAATCAGCTGGTCGTACATTGCAATATATTGTTCGGTGGCCTTCAAGTAACGTTGCGCCACATCGGAATCCGGCTGGCGCAGAAACACCATTGCATCGACGATTGCCGATTGCTGCCGGTATTGATGATATTTTGAAGCCACCAGGTAAATATCGTCCTGGGGATGGGTTTCGGACCATATCATTTGCCGGCCCGATGTTTCGCTATCGGCTTTTAGACCTCCCTGGCTCACAGCCCCCCACCCGGTGGGCAACTGCACGTTCATGGTAAACGTGATCAACGGATTGTTTTGTAAAAGCGGATACCAGGCGCTGGAACTGGCCAGGAATATGCCCTGCTCTGAGATCAATCCCGGTGTACCGCTGTTCGATTCGCCGAGGGGATGGTGGATTTCACCGTGATATTTTATGATGACCTGCGTCTGGTTATTGCGCAGGCGCAACCGATAATGCGCCAGGGGCACAGTGGCGTGGCTAACCATATTTTTAAAATCGTCACCAACCGACGCTAAGCGTTCTATATGATCCGCGGACTGGTCAATGACCAATGATTCATGAAGCAGGAATTGCAAGGATCCACTGGCAGCCACCGTTGGGGGCACTGTAATGGTATCGGTTACTTCCAGAGAGTGACGGGTGGGTTTCAGTGATACAGTGATGTCGTGATGCGCCACCGAAACGACATGAGCATCGCCGGCCACACCGGCACCGGGCATAGCAAAGATCACCAGTCCCGCTATCAATCCAATGCATAATCGAAAAACAATCGAGGCTTCGCGGGCCCCATGCCGGGGACATCGAATATCCATTTTCATCATCTGGCTTCCTGTCATTCCATCAAATAGTCGACTGTTGGATTGGAAATGGTAACACAGGGAACCGGGACCTCCGCCACTTTTCAGGCAGCCCGGGAAAGGCAATTCAGGCGAACCTTCGCCCTGTCAGAAATACCATGTTGCGGATACCAGCGATTTTACAAACAAGCAGACGTTGACGGGGAGGAACGTTAACAATGCAGGCAATCACCGTGGCGTTGTGGTTACCGCCACGGCACTCACCTGTATGACAAGCTACAATCAATAGTCTATGCAATCCCATGCATAGCCAGTCACCGGGTTTCTTCAATGACTGTAACTACTACGACAACGTTAATAGTCGTTTTCCGGCACCGACAGCGCCAGGCGTCCGGACGTGCCAATTACCACGTTCACATCACGAGTGCCGGTAGTCACCGGCACATAATTCACCCGGAAACCATCGTATTCGCGAATCATACTGGTGACATGTTTTTTGTAACTTAGATGTTCGCCAAAATAAGCCGGGTCTGTCGTGATCAACATATATTTATGTTGCGGATTAACGATAATCGACATCGAAGAGGAAACTTCGACCTGGGATATTCGTTTTAGATTCACCGGACGCTTAATAACGTCGACAGGTTGGCGGTCTTCATTGAGCAGGGCAACGATGGGATAAAAGATTTTCTGACGACTAACTATAGTGGTAAGAAACAAGCGATTGGGCTTTGAATAATCCGGTAACCTGTATAAATATACCGGTGCCAGCCCATGACCAATATTGCGCAAAACCGGTTCCATTTCGAGATCACCCTGTTGGCCCTCTTTGAGTTCAATGACAGGAATATTATCGAAATCAAGATGACCAATACGAATCTGATCGTGACGAATCTGATCGCGGTTCTCTGCACTTATTGTACTTGTGTAGAATGAAACACCAACAACCAACAACAAACCTGATACGGCATTGATCGCGCGCAAGACTGATACCTCCATTGTCTTTCGCCTTCAAATTTTTTTATTTTTGGTTATTAATTTATAAGGCCGGTTTAAAGAAATAATCCGGTTCACACTGTTGATGCTGATGCTGCGGCGGGAATAGTACCACAATTTGTAGGATACTACCTACAGCTTGTGCCAATTTTTCCTGATTTAGATTGTTAACTTTTCGTACAAATTTGGTCATTCAGTGGTTGGGCTACTGTTTTGAGTTGCTATCAGCGCTTCAATTGATTCTTCCATCACGCCTGGTTCTTCAAGCGCACGTCATCAACACATATTGAATAAATCGCTTTTAAAGTTGGAATTGACTAAATCCCTGATGCAGATAGATTTGAAATTCTGTATATTTAATTGAAAACGATGCCGGATGTTGTTCACTAGCGAAATAATCATGGCAACCGGTTAAAGTCAGTCGATCGCGAATTGCGCTGGCATAAGCAGTCAGCAGGCAACGTGCCCGGAGTGTTAGTGTTCTGACAGCGGCACGATCCAACGAGAACACAGGCTCCATGCCGGGTACAGCACTCCCAGGCCAGCCCCGGCAACAAAAGGCGCCCCCCAGGGAACGGTGCTAACCAACGGGATCAGAGAAGTGTCATATCTCCTTGTTTTTTAAGTTAATATTGTACTGCGGAGAAAACCCCGTAGCTGTCTTTCGTCGCTCCAAGACATTGTTTTTCAAAAGATAAATAAAACTGCGCAATGGTCGCTAATAACTATGAGCCGGAATAAATTTACACGGCGGCCCAGCAACCCCTGGATGCCCCAATACGGATCGGGAGCCAAGGCAAAGGACATCGAAAAAACCGGTTTTAAGACCTCATTA
>JASFMT010000315.1:0-5012 GCA_050117455.1 Gammaproteobacteria bacterium
CCAGCGGCTTTGTTTTGATAACGCTTATCGCGTATTACTTATTGCGTTCGCGTTCTGCGGCTTCCTTGATGACTTCGTCCGCCACGTTTTTCGGACACGGCGCGTAGTGGGAGAACTCCATGGAGAACTGGCCACGGCCGGAGGTCATGGTGCGCAGGTCGCCGATGTAGCCGAACATTTCACTTAAGGGGCAGTCGGCTTTGACGCGAACGCTGGTGGCGCCCGGTTCCTGCGACTTGATCATGCCGCGGCGGCGGTTCAGGTCACCAATGACATCGCCCACATGGTCTTCCGGCGTGAACACGTCCACTTTCATAATGGGTTCCATCAACTGCGGACCGGCCTTGGGCATGGACTGGCGATACGCCGCCTTGGCAGCCAGTTCATAGGCCACGGCCGAGGAGTCCACCGGGTGGTAGGCACCGTCGGTGAGGGTGACCTTGAAGTCCAGGCAGGGATAGCCCGCCAGAACGCCTTTTTCCATGCTCAGTTCGAAGCCCTTTTGCACGGCCGGCCAGAATTCCCGCGGTACGTTACCGCCGGTAACCTTGGATTCAAACTCATAGCCGCTGCCGGGTTCGCCGGGTTCCACGATATAGTCGATCTTGGCGAACTGACCGGAACCACCGGTTTGTTTCTTGTGCATGTAAGTGTCTTCTACACGCTGGGTGATGGTCTCGCGGTAGGCCACCTGCGGCTTGCCCACTTCGACTTCCACCCCATGAGTACGCTTGAGGATGTCCACTTTGATATCCAGATGCAGCTCACCCATACCCTTCAGGATAGTTTCGCCGCTGTCCTCGTCGGTTTCGACACGGAACGAGGGATCTTCCTGGATCATCTTGCCGATGGCGACACCCAGTTTTTCCGATGCGCCCTTGTCCTTGGGGGCTACGGCCACGGAAATAACCGGGTCGGGGAATACCATCGGTTCGAGAGTTGCCGCATTCTTGGGATCACACAGCGTGTGGCCGGTTTGCACGTTCTTCATGCCGATGACCGCGACAATATCGCCAGCCTGGGCGCTGTTTAGCTCCTCGCGGGAGTTGGCGTGCATTTCCACGATCCGGCCGATGCGCTCGGTTTTGCCGGTAAAGGTATTGAGTACCGTGGTGCCTTTTTCCAGCTTGCCGGAATAAATACGCACAAAGGTCAGGGCGCCAAAGCGGTCGTCCATGATTTTGAACGCCAAAGCGCGCAGTGGATAATCCGGGTCCACCTTGGCAAAGTTGCCGGTTTCGTTACCTTCCAGGTCCACTTCCGGCTGCGGATTGACCTGGGTGGGGTCGGGCAGGTAGTCCACCACCGCATCCAGCACGTTCTGGACCCCCTTGTTTTTGAATGCCGAGCCGCAAAAGGTGGGGAAAAAGTCCAGGTGAATGGTGCCCTTGCGGATACAGCGCTTCAGGGTGTCCACATCGGGCTCTTCGCCTTCCAGGTATTTTTCCATGACTTCGTCGTCCTGCTCGACGACGATTTCCACCAGTTCTTCGCGGTATTTTTCCACGTCATCGACCATGTCCGCCGGGACATCCTTGATGTTGTAGGCCAGCGGATCACCGGTATCGTCCCACACGTAGGCCTGGCGGGTTAACAGGTCCACCACGCCGGAGAAGTCGTCTTCCCGGCCGATGGGTAGCGTCATGACCAGCGGGGTAGCACCCAGTACATCCTTAATCTGTTCCACCACGCGGTAAAAATCGGCGCCCAGGCGGTCCAGCTTATTGACGAAAATAATCCGGGCGACTTTCGAGTCATTGGCGTAGCGCCAGTTGGTTTCTGACTGAGGCTCAACACCACCGGAGCCACAGAACACACCCACGCCGCCGTCCAGTACTTTCAGGGAACGGTACACCTCGATGGTGAAGTCTACGTGTCCGGGAGTGTCAATGATGTTCAGGCGGTGGTCTTTCCACTGGCAGGAAGTGGCAGCAGACTGGATGGTGATACCCCGTTCCTGTTCCTGCTCCATAAAGTCCGTGGTAGCCGCACCGTCGTGTACTTCACCCGTTTTATGGATTTTCCCGGTGAGTTTAAGAATTCGTTCGGTGGTGGTGGTCTTACCGGCGTCCACGTGTGCGAATATGCCAATGTTTCTGTATTTGCTTAGGTCAGTCATTTTTCTACTCTAAAGTTGGTCAATAAATCTGTTGTTGCGTGCTCTAACAGCTGGTAATCGTTGGTAAATCGTCAGCTGGCTGAGCCGAGGCCTGTCAACGGGCCGTCTGCGATGGCGGCGAAACCTTCGAACTCCATAATTCATACCAGTTCCGTTGAATTGCACTGGCTATCAGCCCCGGTGTTTTTGAAGCAGGTTGGTACCGCGCGGTAGCGCGGATCTCCCGGCAGGCAGTAGTACGGGTACTGAAAGTACTGAGCGCCCCTGAAAAAACGGCGCATTATACCGCAAAGCCGGCAATAAATGTGGCGTTCAAAGCGTTTTTTTGACCGGCAAACGCTGAATTCGTTTTATGGGATTGCACCCCGCTGCCAATTGCCAGTTGAAAGACCTGAAAAACAGCTATATGGCGGGGATTGACGGCTCATGCATTGATGTCAGAGACCGGGTACAGTATTGGCGGGATGATTTTCTGCCCAGGACCGCAGGGCTGGGGTAATCCTGTGAATGGGGTTTCGGCAATCTAACAAATAAGGGAGGACAAGTTTCCTTATCCTCCCTGAATTGTTTTATTTTTGTACTATCTGCAAATTCTCGACGCGGTATGAAACACTGGAAACGAGGCGACAAGCCTTTATCGTTTATTTAATTTGCGTCAGTCTGTTGCATAGTTTCCTAGAACAACCAGGGACCGGCGTCCTGTTGTTCTTTTGATTGTTGCTCCGCCATTTCGATTTGCTCGCTGGCTTTCATGGCGAGTTGTTGTGCCTGTTCGGCATTACCTTCTTCAGAGGCCTCCTTGGCCTTGTTCAGAATTTTGCCGGTATCACGCCACGCATAGCCGTTGGCAATGGCCTCTTCCAGTGACGCTTTCGTTTCCTTGATGGCTTCGGAAACGTCACCGGCATCTGACATATTGTTATTGGCATTGCCAGATTGGTCCATTTGGCCTGCGCTGGAATCCATACCTTTTTCTTTCGAACCGCAAGCAAATAACAGCATGGATAAAAGCGTTACCAGGATAATCGTTGATACTCGCTTAGTCATTGTCTCCTCCTGAATTGCAGGTTTATATAAACTTATTTTTAACGAGAGTTGGAGCCAGGGCGTGAAATAGCTAACAAATCCATATTCCGTTGCCTATATATGTTATCCCTATCATATCTGGCGTTCGGTACGACACGACTGGTCGTGGGCTCAGTGGAGTAAACAGGTTATTACTTATAGACTCATAAATCATAACCATATATTTACTGTGACAGCGTACTATATTTACTAAGCGATGCAAACTTTAAATGTGCAATTGTGTAGTAATTGTGGAAATTACATCGCGTTGTTCTGCAAGAACCTGCTGTAACTAACTGATTTTCGCAACCGTGATGCAGAGTTGTTCAAGTGCGGAATTATCAAACGGGATGTTTTGAATGATGATCGTCCAGGCCGAACGGTTGCCTGCCATATCAGTTAACGCTTGTGATAAGCGGGTTGTTCAATATGATTTTATCGTAGCGCGGATACGGGCTAGATCGGCTGGCCGGGCAATTCAAATGTAAAGGTTGTACCTTGTTCAATATCACTGTCGGCGGCGATATCGCTACCGTGCAGCGACAGTATACGTTTGGCAATTGCCAGACCCAGCCCGGAATTATAGCTGCGTTCCTTGTCTTCGCGCCTGGAGCGGTAGAAGCGATCAAAGATATGGGGCAGTTCTTCTTCGTTAATACCGCACCCGGTGTCGATTATCTTCACGGCGATATTATCCTGATTGCTTGCCAGTTCGATGGTAATGGATCCGCCGGACTTGGTATAGCGAATGGCGTTGTCGATGAGGTTTTCCAGAACCCTTTGTATCAAACCGATATCACCGTACGCGGGTGGCAGGCCTTCCCCGAAGTTTGCATTGAGTTGAATCCCTTTTTGTTCCGCCGACAACTGGTATTTCTGGATCACATCCTGCGCCAGCTCGGCCAGTGAAAAAGGTTCAACGTGTAACAGGGTTTCCACTGAATCGAGTTTTGCCAGTTCAAACAGCTCGGTGACCAGTTGGCCAAGGCGTTGACTGTGACCGGTGACGATCTCAAGGTAACGCTGTTTTTCCTCTTCCGTCAAAGAGTCCTGCTTTAAGGTCAGTGTTTCCAGGTAGCCTTGCAACGATGTCAGGGGCGTGCGTAAATCGTGGGAGACGTTAGCGATTAATTCACGGCGCTTGGTGTCGTTGGCCTTGAGTTCCTCAAACTGGGCGTCAATCTTGTCCGCCATAATATTAAACGTCTTGCCTAGCGCATCAATTTCATCGCGGGGATGGGCAGGTGCCGGATAACGGGTGACGAAGTCCGGGTTTTTCGCTTCCGAGAGAAAATTACCCATGATGGTGGATAATTTGCGAACGGGGCGTGTGACCAGACCCAGCAACCACAATCCGGCGAGCAATGCCACCAGCAGCGCCACCGCCAGTCCCACCAGGCCGATTTTTAGAAAATAACTGCCCTGAATCATATCCGCGACGCTGTCATAGGCCTCGCCCCCCAGGATAACGTAAAGATAACCTTCACGAGGTCCTTGTGCCGGAATGGGTGCCGCGGAAAAGATTTTTTGCCGCGATAAATGCCGTGGATCGTCCCCTTTAATCAGCGGTTGTTTGGCGCTACTGGCTAGAAATTTGACAATTGGCTTGAGGTCAATGGATTCGCGTTTGATTTTTTCCGGAGGGGCGGAGTAGGCCAGAATTTTTCCATCGGTGTCCAGTAGATACACTTCAATACTGGGATTGATCACCATCAGCATGTGGAAAATGCCGTCGAGCGCAGACTGATTCACCTGTCCATCCCTGATGGGAAGATTGTCCGATACAATATGTTGTGCCAGTGTCGCGTTCAATCGCTGGCTGACTTCC
>JASFMT010000316.1:0-5002 GCA_050117455.1 Gammaproteobacteria bacterium
GGCACGCCCAATATTGTGCAGTAAGGGAATCAGCATAAACACCACGTGTAACGTCAGGCCCTTGCTGTGCATTAAACTGAGATCCTGAGAGGAGCGGGTGGAAACGGAAACCACGCAACCGTTCAACGCCGCGGCATTAAAACAGTTTTGAATATTGTCGCCACCCACGGTATCGAACACCACGTCAAAACCCCGGCCACCGGTGAAACGCTCAACGTAACTCTGCACATCCAGCTCGCGGTAGTTAATGGTTTCATCGGCGCCCAGTTGTTTGGCGATCGCCGCTTTATGGTCGGATGACACCGTGGCATAAACCTTAGCACCACGGGCCCTGGCCAGTTGAATCGCCACGTGACTGACACCACCGGTGGCACCATGCACCAGCACCGTTTGCCCGTCACGAACCTGCGCCTTATCGATTAACGCCGTCCAGGCGGTAATCCCTACCAGTGGTAAAGCGGCGGCTTCGCGAAATGACAGGGACGATGGCTTTAATGCCACCAGACCTGCATCGGCCAGCAGGTATTCCGCCAGTGCTCCACCGCTTCCCGCCACACCGCCGGCACAGGCATACACTTCATCACCCACTTTCAAACCTTGCACGTTATCGCCAACCGCGTCGATAACGCCGGATACATCACCGTGCAACACCGCGGGAAATGCCGGCGCGATGGCCGCCAGTTTGCCCTGGCGAATTTTGCAGTCCACCGGGTTGACACTCGTCGCCGCGACCTTGATTAGCACATGCCCGGGCGACACTGTTGGTTTGTCGATATCCGCCTGTTCAAATACCTCCGGTTCACCAAACTGGTTAATCACATAGGCTCGCATGGTTCAATCACCCTCCCTGATTTGTTCATCGGTTGGCGGGTTTCGTTCTATCGCCAGCATGGCTGGCTCCTACACCGAAATTGACCACGGTGGTTTGTTGTGGCGTAGGAGCCTGCCGTGCAGGCGATAAAGCACCGTAAAAATTATCCAGCCTTTCAGGCCACCCCTTACCTATCATATGGTGGGCTGTGCACCCATAGGGTATAAACCCACCCTACCTTGCTGTTTAATTCATATCGACGTCTAATGGCAACCGACAATCTTATATAATGGTGGGCTGTACACCCAAAGGGTATAAAACCACCCTACCTTGCCGCATGGTACGCTCGTACTCTGGGCGATTGATTACTATAGAACCGCCCTGGCACACACCCACACATCGACGCGCGCGGCCCCGGCTTTTAATAACGCCCGTGACAACTCGCCAACGGTGCTGCCGGTTGTCATTACATCATCGATCACCGCGATGTGTCGTTGCTTAACATTACCAACAACATCAAATGCGCCTTTAATGTTACCACCGCGATCTTTAGCAGGCAGTGCCGCCTGTTCCGGCGTCGCCTTGCGGCGGATGCAGCTTGTAACATCCAGTGGCAACTGAAATTCCCGGCTGATGTAGCGGCCGAGTTCCAGCGCCTGGTTATAACCCCGTGAGCGCAGCCGTTTGGAGTGTAACGGCACCGGCAATAGCACGTCCGGTAACGGTATCTCCCGCGTTCGGAGGTCGCGCGCCATCAAGCTACCCAGCACACGGGCAAACTGCAATTTGTCATGAAACTTCAGTTGCTGAATCAGGCGATCAAGGGGTGGCCGGTAAAGGGCAAACCGGTAGGTGGCAGAATAGGGTGGTGGATCATTCAAACACTCGCCACACAGGGTATGATCACCGGTTGCCTGTAACGGCAGTGCACATTGGGAACAGCTGGCATCGTCTTCGCCGGACTGAATTTCCTCGCGGCAGGCATGGCACAGCGCCAGATCCCGGCCGCTGGCTGCCCCGCACAATACGCAGTGCACTGGCAATGTTAAAAAAGACCATATTTTGTTCATTTGTTTACTTTTGGGATCCCGGAAAGTTGACAATCACGCCATTCCCGATAGTATTGTCTGTCGCTCGACGTTCAGCGACAGGTACATGGTTTTAATGTTAACAATTTGTTTTCACACAGTTTGTATGGCACTGGAGATGGCTCATGGATAACGACACCTACCAACGCATCGATTCTATCACGGCCCGGGTTCTGGACGGTGGCGACATGACCACCGAGGAAGCCCGCTGGATGATCCGGCTCGATGACGATTATCTGCCCTGGTTGATGGCCGGTGCCGACCGGATTCGCAAAACCAACCGCGGCAACGAAATCGAAGTGTGCGCCATCTCTAATGTGCGCTCCGGTAACTGCTCGGAAAACTGTTCCTTTTGTGCGCAAAGCGGCCACCACAAAACCAGCGCCCCGGTGTACAACTACATCTCCAGTGAAGAACTGAGCCGCCAGGCGCAGCAGGCCCGGGAATGGGGCGCCAGCGATTTTGGCGTGGTATCCAAAGGCTGGGGTGTGCGCTCGGACAAGGAGCGCAAGCAACTGAAAGAATATTTTGACACGCTGGAAAAAGAATCAGACATCGGCCGTTGCGCCAGTTTAGGTGTTCTCGACAACGAAACGGCCACTGAATTAAAAACCATGGGTATGGAAAACTATCACCATAACCTGGAATGCGCGGAAAGCTTTTTCGACCAGGTATGCAGCACCCACACCTACCAGGAAAACATCGACACCATCAAGGCCGCTACCGATGCCGGTTTGCGCGTGTGCAGCGGCGGCATCCTGGGCATGGGCGAGTCACTGGACCAGCGCATTGAACTGGCGGACACCTTGCGCCAACTGGGTGTGGAATCCGTGCCGCTTAACTTTTTAAGTCCACAGCCGGGCACACCGTTCGCGGACCGCGCGCCCATGGAACCCATGGAAATTCTCAAATGCATCGCGGTTTATCGCTACATGTTACCGCGGGCGGAAATCCGTATTGCCGGCGGGCGGCAATTCCTCGGTGATATGCAATCGATGATTTTCATGGCGGGCGCCTCCGGCGTCATGATCGGTGACTATCTGACCACAAAAGGACGGCAGGTGGCCGACGACCTGAAGATGCTCAGCGACCTGAAACTGCGCCCGCGCGAAGACACCCAACAGCGCCGCGCCAATAAACAACAGGCCGCATCGGCGTAAAGCATCTTAAAGGTTGGGCGACGTTTTAGCTGTATGAACCGTTGTATATAAACCATCGTGCCTGATCCGTTTCAATCCCTGATCACGACATCGCTAGCAGCACGGCGCGAACAACAAGCCTATCGTTCGCGCCGCATTGTGTCGGGCCCACAAGGCGCCCGCATCACCATTGACGGCAAGCGCTATCTTTCCTTTTGCAGCAATGATTACCTGGGCCTGGCCAATCATCCCGATGTCGTTAAAGCCTTTCAACAGGGGGTGAATGACTACGGTGTTGGCAGCGGCGCGGCGCATTTAATCAGCGGCCACAGCCGGGCACACCATGCGCTGGAAGACGAACTGGCGGCCTTCGTACAACGACCGCGGGCATTGTTGTTCTCCACCGGTTACATGGCCAACCTGGGTACCGTCGCTTCCCTGGTGGGCAAGGACGATAGCGTCATCGAAGACCGCTGGAATCATGCGTCATTGATTGATGCCGGCCGCAGTAGCGGTGCGCAACTGCGCCGTTATCAACACAACGATATGGACTCCTTGCAACAACAACTGAACAACGCCGGCGATGGTAACAAACTTGTTGTCACCGACGGCGTATTCAGCATGGACGGGGATATTTCCAGGCTTGATGAAATCGCCAGCATTGCACAGCAACATAGCGCCTGGCTTATGGTGGATGACGCGCACGGACTGGGTGTACTGGGCGAACAGGGCAGGGGATCGCTCGATCATTTTCAATTAGCTTTGCAAGATGTGCCGGTGTTGATGGGCACGCTGGGTAAAGCGCTGGGGACCTTCGGTGCGTTTGTGGCGGGCAGCGATGACCTCATTGAGTTTCTTGTTCAACAGGCACGCACCTATGTTTATACCACGGCACTTCCGTCGGCGGTGGCCGAGGCAACACGCGCCAGCTTGCGGCTGACACAATCGGAACAATGGCGCCGCGACAAGCTGGTTGCGCTCATTAAGCGTTTTCGTGACGGCGCGCAACAACTGGGGTTCCCGCTAATGGAATCGACAACACCCATTCAGCCGTTGATCATCGGCGATAACGCCAGGGCGTTACGACTCAGCGAACAGCTTTATGCCAAAGGCATACTCATTTCCGCCATACGTCCACCAACGGTTCCGGAAAATACCGCCCGACTGCGAATTACCTTCAGCGCGGATCACGAGGAACAGGACGTTGACACGTTGCTATCGCACCTGGAGGCGGCGGCATAATGCTGTATTACAAAACCCGGGGCGAGGGACAATCCATTGCGTTGTTACATGGCTGGGCCTTGAACAGCCGCGTGTGGGACAGTGTACTGCCTGCGTTGCAGCAACATGGACAAGTCACGACGATCGACTTGCCCGGTCACGGTAAAAGTCCGTTACCCGCCAATGGAGGTTACGACATTGAATCGATAACGGAAGAAGTCAAACAGGTTATCGAACACACCGGGCACCCGGCCGTTATCATTGGCTGGTCGCTGGGCGGGTTAACCGCGTTGCACCTGGCTTTGCAGGAACCAGAGTTAGTCAGCAAGATTATTTTGGTAACTGCATCGCCGCAATTTGTACAAAGCCCCGACTGGCCCCACGCGGTGGATAGACAGGTTATCGACGGCTTTGCCGCCAGCCTGATCCAGGATTACCGCGGGACGATCCTGCGCTTCCTGGCCATACAGGCCATGGGAAGCGAACACGCCAAACCGGCTATCCGCGAATTAAAGGAAAAAGTCTTCATTAACGGCGAACCGCATTTGACGGCGTTGCAGGAAGGATTAAACATATTGACGCAGACCAACATCCGGCCACGGTTATCCGGCATCAAGTGCCCGATCCAGATCATTGTTGGCGACAGGGATACCTTGATTCCGGCATCGTCCGGCGCGGCAACCGCCGAATTGCTGCCTGACGCGCGGGTTAATGTCATCGAAGGCGCCGCCCATACACCGTTC
>JASFMT010000317.1:0-4938 GCA_050117455.1 Gammaproteobacteria bacterium
GGTGGGTATACCGCTGGTGTTTTACCTGTCGGCGCTATTGAAGGACGACGCCTATGCTAACGGGTTATTTCCCTTTGCTTCGGTCCAGGCCTATGGATTGTCGCTGTTGCTTATGGCCATTAAAGGCCCGGTAGAGGAAATCGGCTGGCGGGGATTTGCCCTGCCGTTGTTACAACGTCGCATGGCGCCCATCTATGCAGCCCTGTTGTTGGGTGTTATATGGGGCTTCTGGCATTTACCGGCTTTCCTGCTCAGTGGTACCCCGCAAAGTGCCTGGTCGATCACGCCCTTTTTGATCGGCACGGTAGCCCTGAGTGTGATCATCACGCCGCTGTTCAACCGGTCGGGTGGCAGCATTTTACTTGCTGGAATTTTTCACTTGCAGGCGATTAATCCACTTTGGCCGGATGCGCAGCCCTACGACACCTGGTTTTTTGTTGGCCTGGCGGTCATCATTGTATGGCTGAATCGTCGCCATATGTTTTCCTCGGACGGCGCTGTCACAGAAGTTATACCACGGCGAAGCGCCTGATCTGGCCGCTGTGTACCGTCACCTTACTGGCCTGCGCACATAATCCACCATTGGAGCCGGCCGTCAATTTTCAAACAGCCATTAAGCAAGTGCAGGCGGAGTTTGGGTTTCCCGGTATCACCGCAGCTTATGTGTTCGATGGCGGAGGAGTATTTACCACTGTTGCTTGAAACGGTTCCTATCAACAATGCAGCGGATAGCTCGCGCTATGGGCTGGGTGTGGCCGTGAATACTAGCGAGCAGTTTGGACTGGTCTACGGCCATGCCGGCTGGATACCGGGCTATGTCTCCAGTCTTCGTTATTATCCTGAAATCGGCGTCGCTGTGGCATTTCAAATTAACAGCGACGTGGGCATCAACGACAACCCCAATATTTTAAATCAGATTGAAACTCGCTTGATCAACACTCTTTTGGACAATGGTAGAGATAGATTCAAATAAAAGGCCGGGGCTGCCTAAAACCTTACATTTCCTATTATTATTCCTGTGCTGTTGTTTCATGATGATAAGCGGTAATGACTTGCTCTCGTCATGGCTTCCCGTGTTGATAACCCGGCCAATTTGACTTTGGTCAAACCGGCGCTGATCTTTTGTAGTGTTTGGTATTGGTCACGATATACTGTAGCCATTACCAAGGATTGAAGGGTGCGGTCATGTGTCTGGGAATTCCAATGCAAATCAAGGAAATAGACGGTTTCGTCGCCCACTGTGAAGCCAAAGGCGTGAGCCGGGAAGTAAACCTGTTTCTGATGCAGGGTGAAGATTTGCAACCCGGTGATTATGTTTTGGTTCACGTCGGTTACGCCTTGCAAAAAATTACCGAGGCGCATGCCCGTTCGGCCTGGGAGCTGTTTGATGAAATTCTCGAGGCGCAGGGTGAACCGGGCCATGCATGAGCTTGCCGTGTGCCAGAACATCGTCGACCAGGTCAGCCACATCGCCGCTGAACATTCCTGCCGGTTCGTGGATAAAATCTTTTTACAAATTGGCCCGCTATCGGGTGTTGAGCCTGAGTTACTGGAATCGGCGTTCCCGATTGCTTGTGCCAATACGGCAGCGGAAAAAGCCCAGCTGATTATTCGCAAATTGCCGGTGAAGGTGCGTTGCCGCAGCTGCCAGGCGGAAACCGAGGCGGTGGCCAACCGCCTGGTGTGCGGTGCCTGTGGCGACTGGCAAACGACATTAATCAGCGGCGATGAGATGCTGCTGGAACGCGTCGAATTGCAAACGGAACATTAACCAGGGGAAAGGATTATGTGCGACACCTGTGGTTGCAATATCACACCGGGTAACAAACACCTCATTGAAATTAAAGGCAAGCTGTCCACAACACCCGATGGTAAGGCCGCCGTGCAGGTATTGCAGGGACTGTTATCGGAAAACGATCACCAGGCGCAGCATAATCGCCAGCACTTCGACAAGCACCAGGTGCTGGCCATTAACCTGATGTCCTCTCCAGGCTCCGGCAAGACAGCGTTACTGGAAGCAACCATTGAAGCACTGGGTCAAGAGCTGAACATGGCTGTTATCGAAGGCGACCTGGAAACGGAAAACGATGCACAACGTATCCGCGCCAAGGGTGTACCGGCGATTCAGATTGCCACCGGCAGTGCCTGTCACCTGGATGCGCATATGGTCCACAGCGCGGTGCATCAACTGGATCTCCCGTCGCTGGATATACTGTTTATTGAAAACGTGGGTAACCTGGTGTGTCCCGCCAGTTTTGATCTCGGTCATCATCGTAACGTGACATTGCTGTCGGTCACGGAAGGCGACGATAAGCCCGCCAAATATCCGGTGATGTTTCGCGCCGCCGATGCCATGTTAATTACCAAGTCTGATTTACTACAGGTGCTGGATGACTTTAATTGTGATAGTGCCCGGCAATATTTGCGCAACCTGGCCAATCCCGCGCCGGTGATGGAAATCTCCGCTAAAACACGGCAAGGATTTAACACGTGGCTCGACTGGTTAGAAAAGGAATTACATCATTATCGGCAGCATCTTCAGCGGGGCGAACCAATGCAACCCAAAATACAACCCGATGGGTCTAAGTTACATAACGATCATCGCGTCCACCATCACCCGGGCTAGCGCCTGGATAACAGGATATCGAGTTTATTGGCGCATCTTTTATGACACCAGAGAACCCCACCCAATCGGAACAGGTAAAGTGGCTGGAAAAAATCCGCGCCATGGATTTGCCCGGCAAAGTGCGCATTATGAATGTCTGCGGCGGACACGAGCGTTCCATATCCATGGCCGGTTTGCGTGGCGTGCTACCGGGTAACATTGAACTCATTCCCGGGCCGGGCTGTCCCGTTTGTATTTGCCCGGAAGAAGACGTGTATGACGCCATTCAACTGGCGTCAACTGAAGATGTCACGCTGGTGGCTTTTGGTGACATGCTGCGGGTGCCGGTCAATGTACCCAAGGGGCAACCCCGTTCACTGGAACAGGCAAAAGCCGCGGGTGCGGATATCCGTCCCATTGCTTCCCCCACCGAAGCCGTGAAAATCGCCGGCCAGATGCCACAACGGCAAGTGGTGTTTTTTGCTGCCGGTTTTGAAACCACCACCACGCCGGTGGCGGCGATGCTGGCGGCAGGGGTGCCCGATAACTTGTCGGTGTTGCTTTCCGCGCGGCTTACCTGGCCGGCCGTGGCCATGTTGCTGGATTCCGAAACACCGGGCTTTGATACCCTGGTGGCGCCGGGGCATGTAGCCACGGTGATGGGTTCGGAGGAATGGCGTTTTGTCGCTGAAAAACATGGCTTGCCCACCGCGGTTGCCGGTTTCACCGCAGAGAGTTTACTCGCCGCCTTTTATTCCACGTTGCGCCAGTTAAAGGAAGGCAATGCTTTTCTTGATAACTGTTACCCGGAAGTGGTGACTGCGCAGGGTAATGTCGCCGCCAAACAAATTTTGCAGGATGTGCTGGAAGTGGTGGATGCCAACTGGCGCGGTGTCGGCTCCATACCCAAGTCCGGTTTCGCGTTGCGTGACGCTTATAAACACTATGATGCACGGCAACGTTTTGCAGCCTTGCAGAATGATCATGAAGTACGGCGCCGTGCCGGTGCCATGCCGCCAGGTTGTGATTGCGCGCGCGTGGTGCTTGGCAAGGTTTATCCCAACGAATGCCGTTTGTACGGCAAAGCCTGCACGCCGCGCACCCCGATCGGTCCTTGCATGGTCTCCGACGAAGGCGCCTGCCGTATCTGGTGGAGCAGCGGGATTCGTGAACCGGCAACCGGTACGGATGAAACGTCGCAACGTGTGGTGGTGTAATGCATGAGTCACTGGCAACAGTTCAGGCCCGGTTACTGGTACTATCCGGCCATGTGCAGGGAGTAGGATTCCGGCCGTTTGTCTACCGGCTCGCCCGGCAATACGATATTCACGGGTGGGTGGAAAACTGGATGGGACAGGTTGCCATCCATGCCGAAGGTAACGCGGATTATTTACAGGCGTTTCAATCCAGCCTGATAAAACAGGCGCCGCCCCATGCGACGCCCATTCTTGCCGAATCCCGGATTGTCAGCTGCCAACGATTTTCCGGGTTTTCCATCCGTCGTAGCAAAGAACAAACACCGAACGCCATTCGACTCGTTACCGATTTGCCGGTTTGTGACGACTGTTTAAAGGAACTGGATGATCCGGCGGACCGCCGTTATCGTTATCCCTTCATTAATTGTACCCAGTGTGGTCCCCGTTACACGTTAATTCGGCAACTCCCCTATGACCGCGCCAATACCACCATGGCGGATTTTCCCCTGTGCCCACAGTGTCAGCGCGAATATGATGACGTGTTGGATCGGCGCTATCATGCCGAACCGGTTGCCTGTCCGCAATGTGGCCCGGCGCTGACCTTTAATCGCAGAGGTAACACGATCACCCGCAATGAGCAGGCATTGCAGGCTTGTGTTGACGCGCTTGAACGCGGCGAGATTGTCGCCGTAAAAGGTATTGGCGGTTATCACCTCATGGTTGATGCCTGCAATGATGCGGCGGTGCAACGGTTACGCGAACGCAAACAACGACCGCATAAGCCGTTGGCGGTAATGCTGACTCAGCAACAACTGCCGGACCATGTAGCGGTTGATGACGAGCAACGGGCGTTACTTACTGGCGTGATTCGACCGATTGTATTGCTGCCGCAAAAGTCCGCCAGTGAACTTTCGCGGCACATCGCTCCGCAACTTCAGGAAGTGGGCGTTATGTTGCCCTATAGTCCGTTGCACTACTTATTGTTAAGGGAATTCGGCAGACCATTGGTAGCAACCTCCGCCAATATCAGCGGTGAACCGGTGTTGACCGATAATGATGCGGTCAATAAACGGCTGCCGCGGGTCACAGATGCGGTATTGCATCATGACCGGTCCATTCAACGGCCTGCCGATGATC
>JASFMT010000318.1:0-4925 GCA_050117455.1 Gammaproteobacteria bacterium
CGATATCGGCCTGATTGATGATAAGCCGGTACGGCATTTTCGGCCGGGGTCTCAGGTTCTATCCGTGGGCAGTTACGGCTGTAATTTCCGCTGCAAGGGCTGCCACAACCTGGAGATTTCCTGGGGTGTGACGGCGCTGGACGACCTGGCCCGCGGACAGAGCACCGCGGCATACGTGACACCGGAGCAACTGGTGGCCACCGCCAAGCGCTTTGGCGTGGAGGGCATCGCCTTCACCTATTCGGAACCGGCGGTCTGGCTGGAGTATGTGCTGGATGTTTCGAAACTCGCCCGGCAGGAAGGGCTGTACACGGTTTACGTGTCCAACAGCTTTGTCACCGAGGACGCGCTAAAAGCCATGGCACCTTATATCGATGTGTTGTGTTCCGACATCAAGAGCCTGTCCGACGAGTTTTATAAAGATATTTGCCCGGTAGCGAAAGTGGATCAGGTACTAACGTGCATCGAGCAGGCGAAGGACATGGGCATCCACGTGGAAGTGCGCACTAATGTGATCCCCACCAAGAACGATGATCCCGCGGAACTGGAACGTATTGCGGTGTGGATTCGCGATCATCTGGGTGCGGACAGCCCCTGGCACATTACCAAGTTTTTCCCCGCCTATAAGCTGGATCATATTCCGCCCACACCCAACGAACTTTTGTACCTGGCGGAAGAGCAGGCGAAAAAAGTCGGTTTACAGAACGTGTATGTTTACGGGGATAAAAGCTGCGATTGCGCCACGTCCAACTTGCCCGTGGACCATTACCTGGAAGGTGATCCCGAATCAATTTACGACACCAAGAAATGTGCGGCCAGTTGTTGTGGTGATGAGGGCATTGTACTGAAGAAGTACGAACAGGCGGGTAAATAACAACAACACGCCGGGGTGTGTCACGTGACGTTTAGTGAACTATCTCCCCTTCGGAAGCCGGTTGTGTGTCCACGCATACTTTTAACAACAGGGATTGATCACGGTCCTGGCACTGCTTGCTCAGTTCCATCAGTTTTAGCAACACACTGCGAATGAAGTCTTCCTGCCAGTGGTCCAGGTCAACCCCTTCCTGTTGCCAGTTTTCCACAACCCGGCGCAATTGCCGCTTTGGCAGTGATGCCAGCGACTCGCATAAACTGCTGGGCATTTCCACCAATGAGTTACAGGTATCATGGTCATGATGCAGCACGGAAAATTGCTGCAGGTAGGACTCACGGTAGGGTTCATTGTTAATCAGAAAATACAGGGTGGCGAGATTGGCAGGGTCCAGCGCGAAACAACGAAAATAGGGATACGGCAACTGATCGACCGGCGCCCTGGCCAGTAACTGACTGTCGGCGCGGTCAGCAACAACAAACTCATATACAACGTTCAAAACTACTCTCCCATACAAATACAACTTGATTCCATTCGTTTAAAAAACCACATACCGGTGTGGCCTGCGACAGCGCGTGTTACTCCTTCACGATTGATCCGGTGGTGTATACCCTTCCGGCATTTGCGCATTGTCCTCAAACAGAAATTTCACCATGTTTTCTTCCAGAAACTCGCGGTGTTTCGGGTCAATAACCGATAACCGGTTTTCATTGATCAGCATCGTCTGGTGCCGCAACCATTGTTGCCAGGCTTCTTTGGAAATGGATTCATAGATTTTTTGTCCCAGCTCGCCGGGATAGGGCGGATTGTCCAGCCCTTCGGCTTCTTTCCCCAATTTGGCACATTGCACCATTCTTGTCATGATATTACCTTTGCGATTTGAAGCTTTAAGTAGTTGACCGAATTACCTTAATAGCGTGTCGACGTTCTTTAGCGGATTAGGTGATATGTTCTTCCATTTGCGCAATGAGGCGCTTTACCGGCGCGGCCAGCCCTCCCTGCAACGCACTTTCCCCTTTATACCAAACCCAGTCCGGCTGATCCATTACCCATTTAGTGGTGGTTTTGGCTTCCACCACGACGGGCGTAATGTCCAGATGGAAATGGCTGAACGTATGTCGCACGGGCGGCCAGGTTTGCTGGGTTTTGACTGTAATACCGAGGTTGTCCGCGCACCACTGCGTTACCGACTCATCGGGTGGAATTTCCGGCAGTGAAAGCAATCCGCCCCAGATACCGGCCGGTGGCCGGCGCTGCAACAACACTTCATTACGGGTGTTTTTCAGTAGCACCATTTGGGTTTCGCGCACGGGGATGGTTTTTTTCGGTTTACGGTGGGGAAATTCTTCCTGGCGTTGCTGTTGGTGTGCCCGGCAATTGTCATTGACCGGACATAACAGGCAGGCAGGCTTGCTGCGGCTACAAATACCGTTACCGATATCCATCATCGCCTGGTTGTACGATGCCACGTCCCTGTCCGGTGTGAGCTGTTCCGCTTTTTCCCACAATGTATTTAACGTGCTGGTGGCACCCGGCCAGCCCTCGATCACGAAATAGCGGGCCAGTACCCGTTTGACGTTACCGTCCAGTATGGCATGGCGTTGATCGCAGGCCAGTGACAGGATCGCGCCCGCCGTGGAACGCCCGATACCGGGCAGGGCTTGCACTTCGTCAAAGGACTCGGGAAATTGCCCCTGATATTGATCTCTAATAATGCGTGCGGCCTTGTGCAGATTACGGGCGCGGGCATAATAACCCAACCCGGACCAGTAATGCATAACCTCGTCGGGTTCAGCATCGGCCAATACCATCACATCCGGGAACCGCCCCATAAAGCGCTCATAGTAAGGGATAACCGTCGCCACCTGGGTTTGCTGCAACATGATTTCGGAAATCCACACCCGGTACGGGGTGCGTTGTTGCTGCCAGGGTAAATGTTTGCGGCCGTGCTTGTGGTACCACTTCAACACCCGCTGGCTGAATGATGTTTGTAGATTATCGCGCGGCATCAATTAAAACAGCTTTTTGAATTTGTCTTTCAGTTTATCCTTAAGCCGATCGGTTTTTTCCTCGACTTTTTCCTCGATTTCCTGTTTTTTCTCTTCCAGTTCCTGTTCTTTCTTTTCTTCAAACTCGCGCTTGAGTTCCTGCTTCTTTTCATCCAGTTCTTTTTTGTACTTGGCCTTGTACGCATCGCGGATCGGGCCGTAGTCCAGTCCGTAGTCGAGATGGGTGAACGGTCCCTTGATGCGCACGGGAATCGGCAAGCCTTTTAACTCACCGAGATCGGCGCCACCCTGGCCTTTACTGGTGCCCACGATAAAAGCAGTCACCAGATAATTGATGCTTTGCTTCACCAGGTCCACTTTCCCTTTGCCGTCTATGCGAAAGCCGGGCGACTTGGCCGACAGTTGAGTGTTATTCACCACGCCCTGCTCAATCACCGCTTCGCCGACCATTTCGGTAAAGTCCGTCTGTTTGGGCACTTCGGATGGTGTGTAGGATTCGCCGTGCAGCTTCGCTTTAGCCTCCCGTGCATATTCCGCCAGATTAAAACCTTTCACTGCACCATTGGCAAACCGAAAATCCAGCTTGCCCTGCAGGGCTTTGGTAAAGTCATCCGTTGTTAACCCCTGGGTGGTAACATCAACATTCATTTTGACGGCGCCGGATAACAAATCGTTGTCGATGGTTGCCTTTAACAGCGGTTCCACCTGCACCTGGTCGATGGTTTCCTTCGCCGCTACCTTCAGTACATCACCCGTGGCGTCAACGGTAATATCACTGGCAAAGGTACCGCCGGCCACCTGGCCATTAACCGGTGTTAAATGAATCAGTCCCTTGTTGGCCTTTACGCCCACTTGCAGTTGTTCAATAGCAAGTTTCGACACCGTGAGTTTGCCCACGGACAACGTGCCATCCAGGTTTAGGGCGCGCAATGGTTCCACGGGTAGCGGGGCTTGCGGTTGTTCGGCGGTTGTTTTCGGTTCAGGCGCCCCCGCGGCAGGCTCCTTATTTTCGACGGGTGGTGGCAAGTAACGGTCCACATCGATGGCATTCACGTTCAGCATAAAATCAATGGCCGGGGCCGCGAAGTTTTTGACAGCAACCTGTCCATCGACGGTGGTGTCATCGAGGCTAAGTTGCAACGGTTTAACGGACAGGCGGTTCACGTCACCGTTAACACCCAGGTTGATACTGGCTTGTTGCAGGACGTCGGGATCGGTGGCGGGCGGTGTATCAATACCCAGCCTGGTGAATAACTGTTTGGGAGAAAATGTCGCGGCGGTCAGTTCGCCATTAAACGCCGGTTCGCTCATGATGTGTTGCGCGTTCAGCTTACCGGTTAACTTGATACCCAGCACGTCCAGCGCCAGTTTTGATAGTGCCGCGGTTTCATTTTGCAGATGCACATCAACCGGTGATGTAAAAGAGAGGTTGGCTTTGTTACCGGGAATGACATCGCCCTGGGCGTCAACCTTAATTTGCAGCGGCTCCAGCTTGAAGTGCTGTTGATCCAGGTCCCAGTGAATCGTTTCACTGCTTAATTCCAGTTTTGCGGTGAGTTGCGGTGAACGGCTTACCAGTGTCGTTTGTAATTGCAGCGCAACGGGCTTGCCCAGCTGCACTTCGCTGACAGTCAGGTCCAGTGCGTTCACTTCGTAGTGGGCGTTGGCCTGGGCATCATCCCAGCTGAGGTTGGCGTCGCGAATTTCCACGCCACCAATAACAACGCCGGACAACGCGTCGGACAGTTTGCGGGGTGTTTGTTCGGTACCAGGCGGTTGATCCGGGGCTGATGGCGCAGGGGCTTGTGCTTCTGCCGGCGCTCCGCCCAGGTCCTGCCAGTTGGTTTTACCCTGGGCGTTGCGCGCCAGGTTGACCTGCAAACCATTGAACACCAGCTTATCAATGGCCGGTTGCATGCGCAGCAACGACAAGGTATCGACACGCACCTCGGCATTGTCGATTGCCGCAAACGTGGCCGGTTGAAAACCGTCGGCGTTACTCAGGGTCACACCGCCAATCTTCACACCCAGCCAGGGAAAAAACG
>JASFMT010000319.1:0-4921 GCA_050117455.1 Gammaproteobacteria bacterium
TTTGCGCAGCTTCGGCTCACAAGCCGATGAGGCGGGTTTTTCCCTGATTGTCTCCATTGCCGCCCCCTTTCTGGTTCTGGGGTTGATTCGCGGTAAGCTGGAATCCGCCCTTGTATTAACCAGCAGCGTCATAGACCGGCCCAAACGCCAACTGATCCTCGATATCAGCTTGTTTTCACTTGCCGGAGTTGTCATTGTCAGTACGCAGTTTGCGGTTCAGGCTGTCAGCTACTTTTTGCTACTC
The DNA here is from genome assembly GCA_050117455.1 of Gammaproteobacteria bacterium. GTDB lineage: Bacteria > Pseudomonadota > Gammaproteobacteria > SZUA-152 > SZUA-152 > JAKEGK01. The sequence continues at coordinate 245 of JASFMT010000319.1, forward strand.
AAAATGTTTGTATGGTCGTTCATTATTGGCTATTTCGCCAGTATCGACAGCGCGCTGTATCGAATGCGCGATAATTTTGACAATTCTGAAGCGCATAACAATCGTCTCAAAGACAATACGGTTCCCATTGCGCATCGCCTGAATATCTTTCTCAGTATTACGGTGCTGATGGTGGCAATCAGTATGGGGTTGTCAGCTTACAGCTACATGAGTATCGACAGTTCTACGGTAAGCAAGGCTGCAGTGGACATTAGAGAATCGTTTATTATCGATACCATGTTTATTCTGGGTATTATCGTGGCTTTGGCGACTCGCATCATATTTTCCTATTCCATCAATGTGCAACGGTTGTTTGAGTACCAAATGGACGTGCTGAAACGCGTGGAACAGGGTGATTTGAAACACTATGTGCCCGTACTATCTCACGACGAATTCGGTGTTATTGCACAGCAAACTAACCGCATGATCGACCAGTTGCGCAGCAAGGATAAAATCCAGAAAACACTGGAAAGTATTGTTAGCCCCAACATTATGAACAAGTTGCTCAATGGCAACGAAAGTGCTTTAAAGCAGGGCGAAGAATACGACATTGCGATCCTGATTTGCGACTTGCGCAAATTTACCACCTATGCAGAGAATACGCCCCCGGAAGAGGTTATTTTCTTCCTCAATGCTTATTTTGCTAAAATCGCGGATGTTGTGGCTGAACATAACGGAATTATTAACAAATTCATGGGCGATGCGATATTGGCGGTGTTTGGAATTGACGGCGGTACGAGCTATGTACAGGAAGCCGTGGATGCCGCATGGGATATCCTGATGCACAGCAGTTCGGCCACCATGCGAGACGGTACCAAATTTGATATTGGTATTGGTGTTCACAAGGGGCATGCGGCGGCGGGAACCATTGGTTCATCGGAACGTTTTGAATATACTTTCATAGGCGACGCGGTGAACACTGCAAGCCGTCTCGACGGACTGAGCAAGCGGTTGAACTATAAAATCATCATTTCCGGTGATGTCCACGAGTGCTTGAAACGCGATGCCCAGGAGCGATTTGCGGATCTTGGCAAGCAGTCTATTCGCGGCAGGTCACAACCCATTCACGTATACGGCGCCGTTCCGCGTCTTACCGATGGCAGTAAAGAACAAAAAGACAATGTCGTCAGTTTGTCGTCCAAAAAGTCCGGTAACTTCTAGATCCGGGTTCTGCCCATACCACCCCTGAGCACGATCAATCAGCCAGCTGTTACATGAGGCGCTGGGACTGGTTTTTGTGGTTATGGTTGACCAACATTGCATGTAATGTATGAGCCAACCGTACTGCAAGGCTGGTCGTTTCGCTGTACGTAATGTTGGTATTTTGTCGCGCGAATCTTTAGTTGTTGACAGGTGCGGCTATTAACGACTGTGACGGTGAAATCGTCGCAAGGAAGGGCTATAACGGCATTTCGCGAAGAATATAGTTGCGTAAATCGATATTATATTCGCTTGCCTGGACCACGCGTGCTATCTCGTACTGGTGTTTATTTTCGTCGTTCCGGAAGATATCCAGGTTGATAATCCGCGGTGGATCAATGGGCTTCTTGTTTTTGTCGCGTACCATTAGCACTTTTGGAAACAACCGGGTTTCCGGGTTGTTGGTAATAACAACGCCGATTTCGCCACTGCTTAATTCAACAACGGAGCCTACGGGATAAATGCCCAGGCACTGGATAAATTTTTCAACCAGTAATGGATCAAAAAGATCTTCCCGCCACACGTAAATATTCTTCAGAGTTTCTGTGCAGGGAACCGGGGGTTTGCCGTACATACCGGTGGTCACGTTGTCATAGACATCGGCGATAGCGACGATCATTGTAAACAAATCCATTTGGTCTGCGTTGAGACTTTGCGGATAACCTGACCCGTTAGCTCGCTCGTGATGGTCCCGTGCGATTGCTATGACACTTTCCGGCAGACCGCTGGTATTGTGCAGGATGGCGGCACCATAGGTCGTATGGTCTTGAAACAGTTTGATATCTTCGGAACTGCAGGCACTGAAGTTTTCAAGAATTTCATTAGGTATTTTGGTTTCGCCAATATCGTGCAACATGGCGCCCATGCCCAGCTCCGTGAGCTCTTTTTTTGGAAAGCCAAGAAACCGGCCAAATGTGATTGCCAGGGTGCATACATTGACCGCGTGTGTTACCGCCTGGTTACCCTTGTCCTGCAGCGTGGAAAGCAGCATCAAAGCATCCGGGTGACGAAAAATACTGTCAACCAGCGACGTTACGGTATATTTAACCTCGGCAACATCCAGACTGTGACCAAGGCGAATGTCGCCGAAAATATTGCTGACATTATCGCGTGTCAGGTTATACATTTCGCGCGCACGCGGGTACTCCTGCTCAAAGCTTGTTTGAAAAGCAGGGGCTGTTTTGATAATTGTTGACGTTTTGGCGCGGCTGGCCTTGGAGCGCATGGGGATTGCAGATAATTCCGCGGGTACGGGTATTGCGCTCTTTTCAGGATCTACGAATACGTATTCACAAATCTGGTTGAGCTGTTGTAGTTCGTCGCTATTGGTAATACGAAAGCCCTGAAACAAAAATGGTGACTCAAGCCAGGGTCTATCCAGCTCGGCGACGTACATCCCTTTTTTGAGATGTTTTGGGCTAACCATGACTTTCATAGAATTACATCACTCCCGCGATTCTGGTAAAGAAAACTATTGCGGATACCTTATTTTTCGGCACTTTCGGAATATTGTTTAGTAGAACAGGTCTCAAAAACGGCTATTAAATCGTTATATTTTTAATTGTTTTTCAGAGCGTTGAGAGCCGTTACAAAGCCTTCCCGCCCAGGCAACATTGACGACTCAATAGACTACAAAAAAGCTGTTGAGCGCGGTCTCCGGGAGCCGGCAGTCGGTATATTAACGGATATTTTGACCCTGGGTTGAGGGATAAATTTCGCAACCGGTTACATAACTTACGTATAACCATATTCCTGATTCGTATATCACGTAAGGCGGCTTCCAGGGCTGCAGGCTTACGACATTACAGTTTAACTCGTTAAAAGAGCGCGCGAGTTTTTATTGTGAATTAAATATGAAGTGGTTACTCCCGTTAACAATTAGTAACAATTATTTTTATCAATGCATAACACACGCTACAAGTGACAGGTGTCCGTTTTATGGTATAGATTTTTGTAATTAGCCTGTTAAGGAAAGTGATGTGATTTTTATGCGTTAATGCAACAGAATACAAGTATAGCAATAAGAGGGAGTTTTATTCAGGGTGTGCGAGAGTATTTTCGTTACCCAATTTTTATGTACCAGCCAACGAATACAGGGAACTTCACCAACGGGAAGGAACACTCTGTCAAATAACAATAGAGGCTAATTATGGAAGATGAGAGTAACGCAAGGAACCCAGCGAATAGTGATGCAACCAAAAAAAACAGCAATGATAGTTTTCATTACACGGATGTCCTAGGAAGACTGGAATACACCGATAGACATCAGCTAACCAGACTCGGTTCTATTAAGACTTATACCAAAGGCGAATTGGTATGCCGTATGGACGATACCAACGATAGTGTTTATTTCCTTCTGGAAGGCCGAATCAAGATCTATCAATTAAATCCCGAAGGCAAGGAAGTCATATTGTGGTTTTGTTCCACGGGAGAATTGTTCGGCTTTGTCGAGAGCCGTGCTGCCTGCATGTTTACCGATATCCAGTTGTCGGCCCAGGCATCGAGTTATAGCCGTTTGTTAGCGATAAAACGCCAGGATTTCAAACAATTTATTTTGGCGCGTCCTTATATTACATTGCCAATCATGAGCTTGCTGGGTATACGTTTATGTGAGCTTGCCGAAGTACTTTCCGACATTACATCTACTGACGTGGCTTCCCGGGTTATGAAACTTTTGCTGAAGCTTGGAAAGCATTACGGCAAAATCGTCGATTACGGTGTATGTCTGGACATTCCGCTGACGCATCAGGAGATGGCGGACATGATAGGCACCAGTCGCCAGACGGTTACGACGGTATTAGGTGACTTAAAGCGGCGGGGGATGATCCGTATCGACCAGCGAGCCGTCATTATCCGCAACGGTGATTGGCTGCAACGCGGTAGTAAAGCGCTGGACCGTACTCTGGACCCACTGGCAAGTGCCTAACACGTAGCTTATCTAACAGGTTTTACTGCGCCTGTTGGACCAATACGTTATATCTGGCACTTTTGTTTTGCGTGACAGTTTGGGTTTATTGTCATGTGGATGACATTTTAAGTGTGTTTGGTTTGGTGCTAGGGCTGGTGCTATGTTTAGAATCGCGCCATATCTGGCCGGTGTCTCGTATGAAGAATCGTTTTGTGGTTGTCCTGGTGCCGTGTCCCGGGACGCTTAACGGTTGCTAATGAGATTGGTCATCACCGTGCAAGAAGCAACAAAATAAATACGACACAAGCACAGATCCACTTTGAGAGAAGAAAAAGCCGGTTGTCACTATTCTGACTTCGGCAGTGTTGTAGTGTTATACCCATCATCTGCTATTGTCGTGTCGAATTCCTGTTATCGCTAAAACTGCTTTCTATTTCAGATTTTACATCATTCAGGTCAAGCACCATTTTCGATGTCGTCGTATTGTCGAAGTTAACACAAGCTGATGTTCTCCCTTTTATCGTGTCCGG
>JASFMT010000320.1:0-4910 GCA_050117455.1 Gammaproteobacteria bacterium
CGCCTTAAAACCTCTGTCGACCGGCCCCACCTGCCGGATCAGATGGCGGCGTTTGGTATCAATGGCAAAATCAGTAGCGGGCTCAAGCGTTTGTTCATGACTCATCCGCCACTGGATGAGCGCATTGCGCGGTTGAAACAAAGTATTTCATAAAGCTGAACTTAATGAGCGGTAAAGGAAACCGGGGCTTGCCCCGGTTTTTTTGATTGCACGTATTGTCACCGTCTCAGTTTGAGGACAATTGTTACCCGCAATGTTCATAAACCATATGTCCATTACTCGGGGGAAGACAAATATCGAAAAGCAACCCTGGAAACGGTTATAGTTGACCGGCGCCCAATTACAGCATCCTCAATATACGCGAGGTATAATCAGGGCGATTCGTTATATGCGAAAAAGCTCACTTATGTTATGAATGAAGTATTCCCAAAACTGAAACGCAAGGAAGAGGTAACACAGTGATGGAGCTCATCCATATTGTTGCGAAGCGCGTAATTTTCGGGCTTGTTATTACGCTTTTAACTACTATGGCCTCTGCTGGTGAAGTCGCTACAACAGCGTCAGTAGATTTGAACGATCGCCAGCGTATATATATCGCGCTCAGCGATCAGAACCTTCTAGATAATCATAGACAATTGGTCCGTATGGTTCATGTGTGTAATTTGATTATCGAAAATAATACCTATCCGGTGATCCAAATAAAGGAGCATGTACGAGGCGCAAAAGTACCGCGCGGAGTTCAGCAGGTGTTAATTCTGGATTCGTCATTAAAGTATGTTAACAAGATTGCTCATGACATTACCGCGGCTCCGCTATACTGCAAAGACAACAAACTTTATTGGTTTGGATATGTAATGGCAGGAGATCATTTGCCTGAGGGTAACGTTGTGACCTTTACCAATGGCGGCAAAAAAACGAATGTGTCCGCGATGGAGAGTAATGATTTTCCACCGCAAGTACCGCCACAATAACAACGCCAATAGAACAACAGATGGTTCGTCACAGATGGCCATGTTTTATTTGAAGTTTGCTAACGAGTGGGCGGGAAGTCCTTCAGGATTTTGTTGATCACCTTTTCCAGGCGTTTAGTATTTTCCCCGGTGCCGGTTACAGGTGTTTCTGCAAGTCCGCGCCAAATTACCTTATTTTGTTTGCCATCTATCATCGAAATTGATAAGGACCCCATCAAGAATGTTCCCAGCTTGATTTGTTTATTGTTTTCGTAAGTCACTGAGCGAACGTCTTGGGGTAGTGTGCTCTGCCCTCGTCCACGGGCGATATAGCGAACATAAAAATCTGGTCGACCATCATGGACTAGTTTGAATCCTTTTTCTGACAAAATAGCGTCGGTAATGGGCTGAATATTTTTATCAGCCATGGCTTCAATTTTGTCACTATTCTTGTTAACCATTCTTCCATTTTCATCTATTTTTAAAACATTCCTGCCCCAGCTGTAGGTTTTTAGTTTTCCGAAATCTACATCGGAATAATCAGTGGATGTCACCGTAATTGGAGCACATCCGAAAGTAACCAACATTATTAATGTCGGTATTAAGAAGAATTTACTCATGTGCAATGTCCTGGTTAATAGTTAACTAAGTCTCTAAGTAAAAGTGAGATAACTGGCGTGGAGTGATCATTCAAACATGAACTGCTCACCTGCTATTACGGTGTCCTTAATTGTATTTCCTTCATTTGAATTTGTATACTAATAGTAAATAGAGGTTTTGTTATTGAGCAATGCGCCACGTTAATAAGGTTTATCGGGTGTTGGGAATTTGACGGCGATTGTCCTATTTATACGATATCTATTCGATCATGACGAGAAAAATGATTGTCGTTGTACCATTGAGTCAGGCTCATTATAACTTAAAAAATCATAGAAACAGATCGAGGTAATAAACGCACCTTCTGGACAGCTCTGTTGGTGTCTCATTCAAGTTGAGATGAATTTAGGGAAATATAAAATGGCGAAACAACTGGAATATTTGGCCACGTGGGAGGGGTTCAAGGCATCACAGCAGGAAGTTGTACTTCCCGCAGGAGCCGTGGCACACATTGATGTGACTATACGCTATATTGACGTTGGTGAACCTGGGCGCGGCACGATCCTGTTAATGCACGGCATACCGACCTGGGGATATCTCTACCACTCGGTGATCCCGCCACTGGTGAATGCAGGTTTTCGTGTCGTTGCGCCAGATTTTCTTGGTCATGGTTGGTCTGACCGCCGGGACCGGTTTGATCGCTCGTTTCAGGATCAGGCGAGAATGATTATTGCTTTGTTGGATGCTTTACAGCTGTCTCGTGTGGATGTTGTGGGCCATGACACAGGCGGCGCCGTTGCGCTTATTCTTGCTATAGAACACAAGGAAGTGGTCAATCGACTTATTGTGTGCAATACGGTTTGCTATGACAGGTTTGATGACGATATGCTGGATTTTGGTCATCCTGTACGCTGGAAATCCCGCCCGGTTGAAGATTTGGTGGCTGCGCTTGACGAGAGCCTGGAGGCTGGTTTGACGAATGCTGGCCAGTTAACAACCGAGTTTCGTGAGGGAATAATCGCGCCGTGGGCGAGCGAGGAGGGTAAATTGAGTCTGTTGCGCAATGCGTCGGCGCTTAATGCGAATCAGACCATGGCTCTTGTAGACCGGCACGGCGATATTGCCGCACCCACAATGGTGGTATGGGGTATGGATGATCCGTGGCAGAAATCCGAAGACGGCAACCGTCTTGCGCAGGAAATCCCCGGCGCTGTTTTTAAAGGGATTAATGGTGCATCTCATTGGGTTCAGCAGGATGCACCCGAAGAATTTACGAACGCACTGCTCGAGTTTCTGGGGCGATAACGCTGTGTTTATGCGTTAAGCCGCCTCAGTCTCTTTTTTCTGCTCGTCGCTAGAGAGTTCCTCCGCTGATTCCCTGGTGGCACTGGTTTTCCTGGTTTGGGCGGTGGCAGGATTGCGTTGCCGGTCATAAAGGAATTTCAATACTTCGGCGCGAAGATGGTTGTAACGGGGATCGTCTGCCAATTGAACACGTTCACGCGGGCGTGGTAAATCCACATCCAGTATTTGTCCAATGGTTGCGGCCGGCCCGTTGGTCATCATGACGATGCGATCTGACAACAGCACGGCTTCATCCACGTCGTGGGTAATCATGATCACCGTGTTGTTTAGGTCTGCTTGTATTTCAATCAAAGAATCCTGCATATGGGCGCGGGTCAGGGCGTCGAGCGCACCAAAGGGTTCGTCCATCAGTAATACTTTGGGCTCCATGGATAACGCGCGGGCAATACCGACACGCTGTTTCATACCCCCGGAGATTTCATCAGGGCGCTTGTGCATGGCGTGGTCCATATGCACCAGGGCAAGGTTGTGTTTGATCCATTCATCCATTTCCGCCCTGGTTTTCTTGCCTTTAAACACCTGTTTAACCGCAAGTTCAACATTTTGATACGCGGTCAACCACGGCAACAGGGAATGATTTTGAAATACCACCGCGCGGTCCGGCCCCGGCTCGTTGACTTCTTTACCCTCGAGAATAACGCCACCTTCCGTTGCCTGATACAGGCCGGCCACAATGTTTAACACCGTGGATTTGCCACAGCCGGAATGACCGATCAACGATACAAATTCCCCTTTAGCAATGTTCATGTTGATTTTATCCAGTGCTTTGAAAGGGCCATTGGGGGTCGGAAATTCAATGGTTATGTGTGATAATTCCAAATGTTGTTTCATATTTTTGCTCCCATTAATTCTTTCTGCCGGAGGCTCGGCTTAAACGTCTAACGTATGACCGCGTTTTTATCCCAACTGATGATTTTTTGCAGTGCCAGCATGAGCCTGTCCAGCAGGAAGCCAATCAGGCCAATGGTAATCACTGCTACTATGATGCGGGCCAGCGAGTCTGAGCTGCCGTTTTGAAATTCATCCCACACGAATTTACCTAAGCCGGGGTTTTGCGCCAGCATTTCGGCGGCGATCAGTACCATCCAGCCGATACCCAGTGACACGCGCAATCCTGCAAACATCATGGGGATAGAAGAGGGCAGTACAATCTTATAGACATTGGTAAACCATCCCAGGCGCAGTACCCGGCTGACGTTAACAAGGTCCTTGTCCACCGAGGAAACACCGACGGTTGTGTTAATTATTGTTGGCCACATGCAACACAACATCACGGTGATTGCGGAGGTTAGAAATGATTTTTCAAAGAAGGGATCATCGGTAACATAAACAGCGCTTACGATAATGGTGACGATGGGCAACCACGCCAATGGGGATACCGGCTTGAATGTTTGAATGAGTGGGTTCAGTGCGGTGTACAGGGTGGTGCTCAGGCCGCAGATAATCCCGATGGGAATCGCAATCAATGAAGCGAGGATAAAGCCGGTTCCCACGGTTATAATGCTGGTCAGGATCTGGTCGAAAAAGGTTGGTTGGCCGGTAAAGGGCCGGACCCGGGGAACATAGTCGGGGTCTTTAGCTACTCGTTCGGCGTTGCGTTGTTCCTGGCGTTCATAAAAGGCCTTGGCTTTTTCCCGTTGTACATTGTGTTCATCAACCAGTACGACGGCTTGCTCCCAGACTTTGGCAGGGCCGGGCACCTGACCTAATGATGTTTCAATTTGGGAAGCGATGGCGCTCCACAAGCCCAGGAAAATCGCTATGGCAAATACCGGAACACCAATTTTTTGCATTAGTACTTTGGGTTGGTCTTTCCAGGCTATGTCATTCAACCAGTTAATCAATGTAGAAAAAGGATTGACTAATCGATTCGCTATTAGTTTTGTATTCAGTGTATTTGTATTCACGCTACTACCTCGCCCGGTATAAAAATGTTTGTTTGTATTTATAAACCAAAGTGTCTCCCCGCCAGGCGAGCGGGGAGACGATGTATTCAGG